>PMJN01000168.1:6240-6600 GCA_003157445.1 Micrococcales bacterium | reverse complement strand
CGTGACGCCCAGATCCTCGCCCGCGAACTGAGTGCGGCGGGCTACGACATCGATCTGAGAAAGTTGCCCCACTAGGCGTATTCAGCTCGCCGTAGGTCTCAGATCCGGGTCGGCTATTGGACAGCCTGGTCCGGTCATCGTTCCGCTTGCGGTCAAGTTAGGTCGGTGATCGAGACCCCGAGCCAGAGCATGGGAGCGTTAAGTCCAGAGATGCAACAGTAACGACACAACCATCTTGGGTCGCAGGCCTGTGTCCCATCACGGCGAAGGGCTCCGGCAGCCCTAGGCGGGTACTGGGGACTGTGTACCTGAGACGATTCGAGACGTTTGTCCGCGTTAGGGCACAATCGCGCAGGTGAA
>PMJN01000168.1:0-6164 GCA_003157445.1 Micrococcales bacterium | reverse complement strand
TCATGACGGGGTATCGGAGCAAGGGTTCAGAGATCGACATGGCCAAAGCGCACCAAGTCGGCCAGGAGCCCTTCGTGACGGAGTACCTGAAGGGGATTGTCCAGTCGCTTGCGACTGGCTATGTCGATACGGGCAAGGCAGTGAGTAGCACTTCGTCGGTGACCCTCGTCGGGAGCAAGGCGACCATGAAGACGTGTCTGGATTTGACGCACACCAAACCGGTTAACTCTGGCAATCCCTCAGCTCCTCCGGTGCAGATCTCACCGCCGAATCGCGTGACCGTGTCTTTGGTCAGAGGGGCAGATTCATGGCTGGTCGCTGGTCTGAAGGGCGGTGAGGGCACATGCGTCAGTGGATGAGTCGGACGCTGACCGTCCTGTTGCTCGTGCCCGGTCTGAGCACGTTGGCTCTTGTCGATGCTTCTGCGGCTGTGTGCCATACGCAAAGCACCGTGATGAGGGATCCGGTAACCCAGGTTCTCACGTACAAGGTCGAGAAAGATTGCGCGGCTGGTGTGACGCCGGGCGCACCCTACGTGTCAGGCTCGGGTGAGGCCAGTGGTTGGGAAGGGCGCACCTTCGTGTGACCTTACGAGCGCGCCCGGTGCTGTGTTTTGTGTGGGGTCGCTGCCCTGTTACACCAAGGATTCTGTAGTGCCGTGGGTACACCCGGCGACGAAGCCGCCCACTCCCGACTCGAAGTACAGTGTTCAGCTGTGTTTCACGAATATCGGCTGGCTAGGTAAGGCGGTGTGGGATGGTCGGGCCACCCAGCCGCCCTCAATGGCGGCACAGGCGACCTCGGCAGTTGGCCGGATCAGGATGCCTTCGGCTGCGCTGTCGTTCAACCCGACAGCCCGGACGGCGGAACATCGGTAGTTCCGACGGACCTGTCCCGCCCGCGGTCAATTGCGGATGTGACAGGTCCTTCCGACCCGTGGATGAACATCCAATCTCGTAGGTCACGCGCCTATCGAACGATCGTCCCGTAGCCTGGTCGTTCGATAGAGGATCCTCTCAAGAGCGCACCCGCTGCTCCGTCGTGTCGCTCGGCTGCGAGACTCTGCTCGTGTCTCAGATATCAGCATCGTTGCGACTCGCTGGTTGACTGCACCGTCGATGGTGGACGAAGTCATGCAGGCCCAACTGCTCTCCTGCTGGCGAGACGTATCCAACGCAGGAGGTGCTGTCGGCGTGGGGACACATCCATGCCTTGACAGTGCATCCACACGTGATGGATCCCCAGATCGGCGCATTCGCGCATAAGTTGCTTCCGCGGTCTCGGGGTGGTCGCGATTACCACTGCTTCTACGCTGCCGGGATCGAGCACAGGAATGGCAACAGCCAACCAAGGTGCAGCTATCTCTCTCGGAGGCGCACCTCTAGTGGGCTAGCAGACTCATCGGCGTGGACATCGTCATTTTGGCCACTTCAACATCGGCGAGACCAGCTTCGGTAAACCAGCACTGGCTAATGTTCAGCCAATCGACGACGTTCGGCTGGTTGGGCTGGCCAAGGTCGGAGCTGTAGATGATACGCGGGTGCGACCTCACCACGTTCGCAAACGTCAGCGGGTCCTGGTGGCCGAGCAGCCGGCCTAGCGCCGTCACCTCTACGTAGACCTCGGGCAGATCGGCCAGGGAGGCTAGATCCTCCAAACTCAGACCGCACATCGGGTGGGTGGGATGGGTAAGCAGCAGCCGGTCCAGTCCAAGCGCCAGCGCTGCGTCCACCAAGAGGAGGGTTTCAGCGCGATTGGCGTGGCCTGTGGCGATGACCACTGGAAGGTCGCGGGCCGCGCGCAGGACTTCATGCACCGCTGGTCGCAGCTGGCCACTCTCGTCGCTGACCCGGAGCCGGCCGAGGCGGGCGGCGTCCATCCGTGAATGAAACGGCGTGCGTTGCAACGTCGATGCGTGCAAGTCGACCAGAGTTGGCAGATACACGACCAATCGCATCGGACTGTCTTGACCGTGCTGGTAGGTCGACTGCTCGATGGCCCGCACATCAAGGCCACCGCTGATCATGTTGAGCGTTAGAGAACCCGATACCGGTAGACCGTCCTGCCGCGCCTCCCAGGCTTGCGCCGCAGTTGACCCGAGATGGCTCTTCGCCACGACCCAGCCTTGCTGCTCGGCGTAGCGTTGGCCCGCGACCCTGGTGGTGTGACGCCGCTGGTAGAGATCCACGCCCGCGTGATAGTGAATGTCGACAAAGCGAGTGCTCGGATCAATCATCGGAAGCCCCAGCCGGCGGGGTCTGCTGCCATGGAGTGGAGTAGCCGAAAAGCATGCGTGCCTGGTCCAGCCTCTGACCGTTACGCACCGCCGCCGCGATGTTGCGTTCGGTGGCATCAACACGAGTCGCCCGCCGGAGGACCTCCTCTGCCAGTTCGCCCGGCACGACCAGCGCGCCGTTGTCGTCGGCGAGCACTACGTCACCTGGACGCACCACGATGCCGTGCACGTCGATGACTCGACCGACCGCGTCCAGCTCCACTCGGTTCTTACCGCTGACCATGGTCACACCGGTGCTGAACAGCGGGTAGCCAGCTTCACGGATCTCGCCAACATCTCGCGCGGAACCATGCAGCACAGTTCCTCGCACACCACGCGCCTGGGCGACCGCGGTGAGCAGCGAGCCCCAGTTGGTACAGCATGTACTGCCACCATTGTCGACGACGACGACCGAGCCAGCCGGCACGTCGTCCAGATAGTTCGCCGCGTTGCGGAAGGGTGGCCCGTCGTCGCTGACCGGGCGGTAGGTGACGGTGAACGCAGTCCCACAGGCACGCGCCCCTGGCACGCGCGCGGCAATACCTGCTAGCACCCCGGGTACGCCCAAGCTGTCCAGCGCGTCGGAGACCGCGGCGGTGTCACAATCGGCAAGTCTCGCGACAACCTCCGCCAGTAATGGAGCCGCAGCGACGGGCTCGTCCAGGTTGGCCGTCATGGGTTTGCCGCTAGCGCCCGGTTCAGGCTCCAGGCGTAGAACTCTGCCGCGTACTCAGCGACTTCCGGACCACGGTTAGGTATCGCAAGACCAAAGTGATGCGCTGAGCCGTCGACATCCACCACGCAGGACAGATGCAGGGTGCCGGTGCCCTCGCTCGACCCCTCGGCTCTTCCGGACAGGGAGGCCAGCCGGGGACCGCTCAACATACCGACTTCGATGCCAGTGCGTCGAACACCTGCCAGCAGTTCGGTCTCGGCGAAGTTGGCGGTTGCGGTCGCCATTCCGAACGGCATTGCCGCCCCAAGCTCGGCGAAGGCACTGCGTCCCTGCCTGCTGACCGTGTGCGGGTCCAGCAGTCTGTCTAGCTCCTCGGGAAGGGGCGGGGCTGCGGGCGACTGAGTGACCGTTACGTCGACGTACGGGTACTTCCAGATGTATGACACGCACGCATCAGGTGACAGCGAGCGGAGCATCGCATCGACCTCGGCAGCGATGTCTGCCTCAAGCACGCCCAGTAGGCGCCACCTGGTCACCCGGACAGGACGCCCCTGCGGCAAACTTGCTATCGCGGCGGACACCATCGGCAGGCATTCGTTGGGCGGCCCCGGCACCATCAGCACGGTGGTCCGGCCGACGACGACCTGCGCACCCCAAGCGGTGCCATTGTCGTTGGGCAGCAGTTCGCTGCCCACGGGGAAGTACGCCTGCCTACGGTTGTCGTCGTGCACCGGGAGGTTGAAAGACAGTAGGCGGGATCGGACGGCGTCCCAGGCCGTTTCGCTGAACTGCGACGCTAGCCCACACGCCGCCGCGACTCCATCCCTGGTGATGTCGTCCGACGTTGGGCCGAGTCCGCCAACTACGACCATTACGTCATCGATGCCGAGCCGTGCTCCCACGCATGCCTTGATGTCCGCGTGGGTGTCTCCTGCGGTCAGGTGCGCGCGCACCTGGTAGCCGACTTTGCCGAGCAGCCCGCTGATCCTGGCGGTGTTGGTGTCTAGCACGGCGCCCGACAGCAGTTCGTCGCCCACCGCGATGACTGACGCTTGCCGTCGTGGCTGAGCCCCGACGAGCGCAACCTGTACCGCTGAGGCCGCTTCCGGCGTGCTCGCGCCGCCTCCCAGGTCATAAGTCACTGTCGAACGTGTCCGAACGACTGCCCGCACGGCGCTATTGATCTGCTCTGCCGGAGCTGGCAGGTCAAGGTGCTGCAGCATCTGCGCAACGGTGAGGAACAGCGCCATTGGGTTCGCCTTGGCAAGCCCGGCCATGGCTGGTGCACTGCCGTGCACGGGCTCGAAGTAGCTGCTCTTGTCGCCGATGTTGCCACTGGGCGCGAGGCCGAGGCCGCCCATCACGCCAGCACCGACATCAGACAAGATATCGCCGAACATGTTCTCGGCGATGATCACGCCAAATCTCTCGGGCCTGCGCACCATCCACAGCGCTGTGGCATCGACATTGAGGATCTCGGCGTTGATCTCGGGGTACTTGGCTGCGATCAACTCGAGCCGTCCACGCAGGTAATTGCTGCTGTTGCGCAACACGTTTGGCTTGTCTGCGACCGTGACCAGGCGGTAGCCGTGCTTCCTGGCGTACTCAAAACCGAAGCGAAGCAGCCGGTCGATGCCGTACCGGGTCTGCAGTCGGATGGTGGCGCTGGTGTCTTCGGGCCCGGACGCCTCCGCGTTGGGGTGGTCCTTGACCACCGACCACAGGTTCTCGTTCATCCCGTGAAAGTCCAGACCGGCGTAGAGCCCTTCGGTGTTCTCTCTTATGATCACGAAGTCGAAGCGGTCCGCGGCGAGGTCCATCACCGGGCGCACGTTGGCGAACAGCTCGAGTCGCTGACGCAGTTGCACTACCGGAGATACGAACTTCACGCCGGTGCCACGCAGAGGCTCAATCAGTTCCGCCTCAGCCTCACGGACCGGTTTGCTGGTGACCGCACCCAGCAGGCAGGTGTCCGTCTCCTCTAGAAGTTGCCACGTCGCCGGCGGCATGGCGTTCCCTGTCGCACACCAGGACTTCCAGCCGACCTCGCCATAGCGGAAACTGACTGGAAGTCCCATCTTCTCGATTATCGGCATGACCACCGCGACCACTTCGGGACCCACCCCATCCCCAGGCAGTACGGCGATGCTTCTCATGCTCGGATGAGGAGCCAGATGGATGTCAGCACGCCTTTTCACCCTTAAGCCGCGCTTAGGGACAGTGTGTGCGCGGCCAGTACGACTTCCCGGTGGTCCTTGCGCAGGATGCTGCTACGGGCTTCCACCGGTAGGTCAAAATGACCGAGCACCAGATCGGGCAGCGGCATGGACTGAGCCGACTCGGGCACGCGAGTGCTTAGGAGGTCCGCCAGGTGCAGTGCGGTGCCGAGGTCATAGCGCGCAATTGGCTCGGCACGGTTCAGGTAGGCGATCCACTGCTCGGAACACAGGTTGCCCGGTCCCTTGCCCATGCCGAGGAATGAGGAGTCGATCCAGGTGGCGCCTGCACCGACAGCGGCGATCGAGTTGGACAGCGCGAGGCCAAGGTTGTTGTGAGCGTGCAGGCCTACCGCGCTGGGCGCTATCGAGTTCACGAACGTGGTCAGCTGGGTGATCTGTTCAGGGTGCAAGCTGCCGTTGGAGTCGGCGAGGTAGACGGTATCTACCCCGGCGTCGGCGGCGCCGACCACACTCTCGAAGATCGCGCGGGTGTCCATCTGGGAGACCCGGGTCAGGTTGGCACAGACGGTGAAGCCGGCGTCCTTGGCCCTCGCGATGTTGTCAAAGTCCGCGCCGGGACGGGCAGCTGACATGCAGATGCGTAGCAGGCGGGCACCAGCCTTGTACATTGCCAAGATATCGCCCGCGGCGATGTTCTTGGAGTGCAGGATCAAGCCGACGTGCTCGGGCCCGACCACATCGGCCACGGCGGAGATGAACTCGTCATCTCCGCGCCCCGTGAGGCCAGGGTGAGACACAGGTTTGAAAGGTCCGTTTCGGTAGGCTACCTCGATCCAATCGAAGCCGGCTTCGACGCTCAACTGGGCATGGGCTAGCGCGTAGTCGAGCTCGAAATCGAAATTATTGCGGTAACCGCCGTCTCGCAAAGTGACATCAATGTTCACGTAAGACACAGAACCTCCAGATTCAGGCCACGGGGTGGCGCGGCCAGCCACGGTGCTGCAGGTAACTTCGGGATAACTTTCGCTAAGAA
>PMJN01000335.1 GCA_003157445.1 Micrococcales bacterium | reverse complement strand
CGGCGACCACCCCGGACTCACCGTTGGGCTCGAGCACTACCTCGGACTGGCCTGATCTGCCAGCCACCTGATAACCGTTGCGGCTCGTCGAGTCGCGTGGAGTAGATCGGTATGCTCGCGGCTCATGACCCTTGTCGCGCAGATCCTGGTTGGCTTCGTGGTCATCCTGCATCTCGGCTTTCTTATCTTGGAGAAGTTCTTGTGGAACACCCGGCGTGGACGCGCCACCTTGGGGACAACGCAGGCATTCGCCACAGAGAGCGCCACTGTGGCCGCTAAACAGGGTCTGTACAACAAGTCGGTACAACAACGGGTTCCTGGCTGCCGGGCTGGCCTGGGCCTTGAAGGCGGCCGACCCGGCGGGTTTCCAGGTGAAGGTCTTCTTTCTGACCGGCGTTAGCGTCGCCGGGCTGTATGGTGCCGCCACGGTCAACAAGCAGATTCTCTGGTCCGGGCGATTCCAGGGGTGCTTGCTCTGGCTGCGGTGTTGCTGAGCCGGTGAACGGAGGTCGCCACTGGCGACGAATGCCTGGGTTGGCGGGTCAGCCCCACCCGAGAGCCCTTAGCGAGGCGGTCGTGGCTGCCGCCAGGATCACCACGACCAGGAACGGGGCACGCAGCAGAAGAGCGGTGACGGCCACAGCGAGGCCGGCCGCGCGCGCATCCACGGTCAACGCACCTCCGGTGGCCGTGAACGTCTGCACCGCAACCAGGGCCGACAACAGTGCGACCGGCAACATCGCGGTTACCCGCGAGACGATCACCCCATCCAGCACCTGGTGAGGCACGACGTAACCAAGGAACTTCAGCGTGAACGCGAGTCCGCTGGCGAGCAGGACGGTGGTCCACAGGGTCATATCGGTGGTTTCTCCTCCGGTGCAGTGCTCGGCTCATCGAGGTCATACGGCACGCGCGGCCCGCCTGAGGGAAGCAAGCCCGCCACAATGGCGGCCAGGGCTGCGACCAGGACGGGTATGCCGGCCGACGCGTGGGGGGCCACCACCAGCGCGATGACGGCGGCGACCGCGGCCACCGCGCGGGTGTCCCCAGACTTCAGTCGCGGCCAGAGCAGTGCGCAGAACGCGGCTGGCGCAGCGGCATCCAGCCCGTACCTTTTTGGGTCCCCGAGTGCGTCGCCGACGACCGCACCTAGGATGGTCGACAGATTCCACAGCACGTACACCGCGATTCCGGTACCCCAAAAGCCAAGTTGCTGCGCGGCCTGCTCGGGCTGTCCGATAGCGACGGCGGTCGATTCGTCGATGGTCAACTGTGCGGCGGGCACCCGGCGCAGGCCCCGGACTTTGAGCAGCCGTGACATCTGCAGGCCGTAGAGGCCGTTGCGCATGCCGAGCAGGCTCGAGGTCGCCACCGCGGCAGCCCCTGCGCCTCCGGCAGCGACGACTCCGACAACGGCGAACTGCGAAGCGCCCGAGAAGAGCAGCGCGGACAGTGCGATTGTCTGCCAGATGTTGAGTCCGGCCGCCACAGACAGGGCGCCGAAACTGATTCCGTAGGCCCCCGTCGCAATGCCCACAGACAGGCACTGGCGCAGGACCTCTTTTCGGCGCTGGTCAGCAAGGCGAGGCGCGTGCACAGTATTGGTGTTCACTGGCGGGAGAGATCGGCTGTCAGTCGCACCTCGCGGGCGAGGGTTCCGTCAACGTTGATGACCCGGTCGCGGTAGGCGCCGTCGGGTGAGAGGCCGGCCGCGGTCAGAAAGGCTCGGGTGTCCTGGTCGCCCGCCGGGAGCCAGACCGACATTGACTCGAATCCTTTGTCTCGCAACGTGTCGACGGCCGCATTGAGCAGGCGTGAGCCGTGACCGCTGCGTCGGGCGTCGGGATGCACGCCAAAGGCCAGCACCTCACCTGAGGTTTGGTCGGTGTCCTTGTCGATGCCAGGACCCACAGCCGCGAAGCCGACAACCTGCTCCCCGGCGCAGGCCACCAACAGCACGTGCCGAGGGGTCGGCGGATTCTTCAGCGAGTCGCGCCATACACGCGCAAAGCTGGGCGCCTCGAACAGCTCGACCACTTCCTTTGGCAGGACCTCGCCGTAGGCAGAGCGCCACACCGCTGCCTGAACCAGGCCGACCGCTGACGCGTCGTTCAGGCGAGCGATCCGTGCACTGGCGTCGGCCACTGGTCCGGTGGTGCCGGAGTGTGTGTGGTCGCGGGCGGATGCCTCGTGGTCGTCGGCGATCGAAGGGTCGTGAGACACTTCGCCATCCTCCCACGAGCCGGGGAACACTCTTGCGTCCGCCGTTGCGCAGGCAGGTGCTGCTCGGCAGACTGCTTACATGGATGGCAGCGGCGCCCTTGACCCAGATAGGTTGCAGAGAGCCGATGAGCTCGGGATTGTCGACGACGCTGATGAGAACAGTTGGATCTGATGGCCTCCCTGATAACCAAGCCGGCCCAGCGTCGCCGCCGGTTCCACATGCTGACAGTGACCCGCATCCAGCATCTCTGCGACGAAGCGGTGGCGGTCTCGTTCGCCGTTCCGAGTGAGTTGGCTGCCGAGTACCTGTTTGAGCCGGGTCAGCACGTCACGCTGCGGGCGACCGTTGACGGTCAGGATGTCCGGCGCTCCTACTCGATCTGCCTTTCCCGTGCGGAGGCGCTGGCTCGCAGCGAGCTTCGCATCGCCGCGGCTCGGGTGGGCGGAGGGTTGCTGTCCAACTGGATCAACGACAACCTGGCCGCAGGTGACCGGATTGAGGTGATGACTCCCTTGGGAGAGTTCGTCTGCGCCACCCAACCTGAGGCCGTACGTCATCACGTCGCCATCGTGGCCGGGTCAGGAATCACTCCGGTGATGTCATTGTTCTCGACAGCCCTTGCAGAGGAACCGGGGTCACGGGTCACGCTCATCTTCGGCAACCGGAAGACGAGCTCGATGATGTTCCGGCAGGAGCTCGAGGATCTGAAGGTCCAGTACCCCGACCGGTTCCATCTGATCAATGTCCTGTCCCAGGAGGCTGCGGACGTCGAGCTGCTCAGTGGCCGTCTTGACCGCGAGCGTCTGGAGCGCATCCTCGTCGATCTTGTTCCTGCACAGAATGTCGATGAGTGGTACCTGTGTGGCCCAACGGGGCTCGTCCAGACCGCGCGTGGCCTCCTTGTCGATCTCGGCGTCCACTCCTGCCATGTCCACTACGAGGTGTTCGACGTCGAAGAGGCAGCTGACTAAGACTGGTGACTAGTGCGTGCGCGTTGCGAGCGCAGGGTGCGTTCATAGGTAACGAAGGCGAAGCCGTCATGGGCTTCGCGGGCAGTCTCGCGCCAGTCGTCGGGGGCGAATGCGGGGAAAAAGGCGTCGCCCTCAGGTGACTGTTCAATCTCGGTCAGCAGCATCTGGTCGGCGAAGGGGATGGCCTGTCGATAGACGTCGCCGCCGCCGACCACGAATACATCCGCCGGCCCGGCCAGTGCGAGGGCCTCGGGCAGCGAATGAGCCACTTCGACGCTGGGGGCGTGCCAACCCAGTTGACGGGTGATGACGATGGTTCGACGACCTGGCAGCGCGCGGCCGATCGAGTCGTACGTCTTACGTCCCATCACCATGACGTGACCCATCGTGGTGGCCTTGAAATGTGCCAGGTCCTCCGGCAGGTGCCACGGCATGTTGCCTCCGCGCCCGATCACAAGATTAGCGCCTACAGCGGCAAGCACGGTGATGGTCATATGGCGATCGGGGCCCTGATGCCGGGTAGGGGGTCGTAGCCCACCAGTGTGAGGTCGGACTCCACGAAGTCGTCGATTCTCTTGCGGTCGGGGTTGATGAGGAGCGCCGGGAGTCCCCGGGGCTGCCGGCTCAGCTGCAGGCGTGCCTGGTCGAGGTGATTGAGGTAGAGGTGGGCGTCACCCAGGGTGTGGACGAAGTCTCCGGGCTCGAGCTCGCAGACCTGC
>PMJN01000090.1 GCA_003157445.1 Micrococcales bacterium | reverse complement strand
GAGACGTTGCTCGATGGAAGTGAGGATCTGCGGCGCCCGCTCCGGGTGCAGGACGGCGACGGGGTGCGGCTCGAACGTGACCGCGACCGCTTGTACGCCATCTTGACCGTGAGCACGAGCCCTCTTGACCACTGTGGACAACACCGCTCGATGACCCTTGTGCACACCGTCGAAATTGCCCATGGTCACCACACTCGGGCCATAGCCCTGGGGGATCTGGGGGAGATCGGTCCATCGCAGCATTAGAGACACTCTACAAACCCGAGGGAGAGAATACGACGTGGGCCTTGGCCAGGGTGCCACCCTCGTCAAGCATCGCCACCAGGTCCCCCTCTGGTGCGAACGCCGCGATGGGCTGTACACGGCCTGCGGGCTTGGAGGGGATGCGCTGTCCGTGACCGACTGCGGTCGCCTCAGCTGCGCTCAGCTCACGCGCGACAAAGCAGTCCCGCGCGGCGGCCGACAAGGAGATCAACGGCATGTTGTCGGCCTCGCTGGCGATCTCGAGATCCTGCAGGGTGTGTGCGCCATCGAGCCCGAACCTGCCGACCCGGGTTCGCCGCAGTGCCGTCAGGTGTCCGCCTACGCCCAGCGACGCGCCAAGGTCGCGAGCCAGCGCCCGGACGTACGTCCCGGAGGACACATCCACAATCACGTCAAGATCCCACATGCTCTGTCCGGCCACGGTCGCGGTTCGCTGGTCAAGGATGTCGAACCGGCTCACGGTGACAGTACGGGCGGGCAGGACCACGTCCTGGCCGGCTCGCACCAGGGCGTACGACCTCTGCCCGTCCACCTTGATCGCGCTGACTGCGCTGGGCACCTGAGCGACCTCACCGGTCAGGGCTGCCACTGCCCGCTCAACCGCCCCCACACTAAGTGAGGCGACATCACCTGTGGCGATGATCTCGCCATCTGCGTCGTCGGTGACCGTGGACTGACCCAGACGGATCGTGGCGGTGTACGTCTTGTCACACCCCACCAGGAACGTCAGAAGCTTGGTGGCCCGATTGATCCCCAGCACCAGGACACCGGTGGCCATCGGGTCCAGGGTCCCTGCATGGCCCACCCGTCGGGTGGCACATAGACGTCGACAGCGGGCCACGACGTCGTGGCTGGTCCATCCTCCCGGCTTGTCGACGATCAGCAGCCCGTTACCGGTGGTCATCACGGCCGACGTCTTGTCCGTCCCCCGGCCCGGCTGGCCCGTCGGTGGAGATGCCAGTGTCATCCTGGGCCACATCTTCATCGACGACCTTCTTGTACGGGTCGGCGTCACCGGCGTAGGTGGCACCGGCCGCGGCGGCCGCCACCTCCGCGTCGCGCTGTTTGGCCGTCGAGAGCAGATCCTCCATATGGGCTGCACCCTCCGGCAGCGCGTCGGGGATGAACTCGAGTGTGGGGGTGAGCCGGATGCCGATGCCCTTGCCCACAGCCGAGCGAATCTTGCCCTTGGCGGACTCCAGAGCCACCGCGGTCGCGGCGCGCTCGCTCTCGCCACCAAAGACGGTGTAGAACACGGACGCATTCTGCAGATCTCCGGTCACCCGCACGTCGGTGATCGTGATGAAGCCGAGTCGCTCGTCTTTGACGCGGTACTCCAGCGTCTCGGCCACGAGAACCTTGATGCGGTCTGCAATCTTCCTCGCGCGGGCCGGATCGGCCATGGTTCTTACTCTCCTAGGAAACGACAGGCTACAAATAACAAGCGGTGAGATGACGCCGTGGGCAGTCACTACTGACCGGGCAGCCGGCCGCGCAGGTCCGAAGACCTGCCCGGCCGTGCCGCACAACGAGGTCAGGAACGCGGAATCTCGCGCATCTCGTGGGTCTCAATGACGTCGCCAACCCTGATGTCGTTGAAGCTACCGAGGTTGATACCGCACTCGAAGCCCTCGCGAACCTCGGTGACGTCGTCTTTGAAACGACGCAGGCCGGTGATCTCAATGCCCTCGCCGACAACCGCACCGTCACGCAGGATTCGCGCCTTGGTGCCGCGCTTGATCTCGCCGGAGCGGATCAAGGAACCGGCCACGTTACCGAACTTGGAGGACTTGAAGACCTCACGCACCTCAGCGGTGCCCAGCTGGACCTCTTCGTACTCCGGCTTCAGCATGCCCTTAAGTGCCGCTTCGATGTCCTCGATCGCCGAGTAGATCACGGAGTAGAAGCGCATGTCGACGCCCTCGCGATCGGCCAGCTCGGCAACCCGCTCTGCCGGTTTGACGTTGAAGCCGATGATGACCGCGCTGTCGACGGTGGCCAGGTTGACATCGTTCTGGGTGATCGCACCAACCCCGCGATGGATGATCCGCAGGTCGACCTCGTCGCCGACGTCGATCTTGAGCAACGCGTCCTCGAGCGCTTCGACAGAACCCGACACATCACCCTTGATGATGAGGTTGAGGTTGTCGACCTTACCCGCGGCCAGGGCCTCGTTGAGGTCCTCGAGGCTGATCCGCTTGCGGCGCTTGGCCAGACTGGCTGCACGCTGGGCGGCCTCACGACGCTCTGCGATCTGGCGCGCCGTGCGGTCGTCGGGTGCCACCAGGAAGGTGTCGCCGGCGCCGGGCACAGAGGTCAGACCGAGCACCATGACTGGGCGCGACGGCGTGGCCTCCTCGACCGTGTCACCGTGCTCGTCGAGCATGGCACGGACGCGGCCGTAGCCACCGCCTGCCACGATCGAGTCACCGATGCGCAACGTTCCGGACTGGACCAGGACCGTGGCGACGGGTCCACGACCTTTGTCCAGGTGGGCCTCGATAGCAACCCCGCGGGCGTCCTTGTCCGGGTTGGCTCGCAGGTCTAGGGCGGCATCGGCTGTCAGGAGCACTGCCTCCAGAAGCGTGTCAATGTTCGTCAGCTCTTTGGCCGAGACGTTGACGAACATCGTCTCGCCACCGTATTCCTCGGCCACGAGGTTGTACTC
>PMJN01000518.1 GCA_003157445.1 Micrococcales bacterium | reverse complement strand
GTGCGGCAGTAACGGCCCACCATGACGTTCTCCAGCGCCGTCATGTTGGCGAACAGCCGGATGTTCTGGAAGGTGCGGGCCATGCCGGCCTTGACCACTGCCCGCGGTTTGGGGGGCAGTTCGACCCCGGACAAGCGGACCTGGCCCTCAGTCGGCTTGTAGAGCCCGGTCAGGCAGTTGAAGAAGGTCGTCTTGCCTGCACCGTTGGGGCCGATGAGTCCGAGGATCTCGCCCTCGTTGACAGTCATGCTCACCTTGTTGACGGCGGTCAGCCCGCCGAAGCGCATGGTGACGTTGTCGGCCTGCAGCAGGGGCACAGTGGCCGACGGGCGGGTCGGTGTGGCTTCCGTGGTCAGTGTCATCCCTGCGCCTCCTCAGCGATGTCGCCCTCGACCCGGACGGCAAGCTCCTCGTCCTCCTCGTGGAACTCCAGCTGTCGTCGTCGACTGGCCACGAGGCCTTCGGGCCGAAAGCGCATCATCACAACGAGCAGCAGACCGAACAGCAACAGGCGGTAGTCCGCGAAGAACCGTAGCTTCTCTGGCAGGAGCTTGAGAATCACCGATCCCACCAGGACGCCGACGATGGTGCCCATACCTCCCAGGACGATTGCCGCAAGCAGGAATGCGGACTCCAGGAAGACGTACTGGTCCGGGGTGACTGAGACGTCTACGTGTGCCTTGATGGCCCCTGCCATCCCGGCAAGGAAAGCCCCAGTGGCGAAGGCAAGCAGCTTGAGTCCGAAGACGTTGACGCCCATGGCCTCTGCGGCCTTCTCGTCCTCGCGAATCGCTACCCAGCCGCGGCCGATACGGCTGGTGTTGAGGCGATGGAACACCAGGATGATGAACGCGAGCAGAAGAAGCAAGAGGAAGTAGTAGTTCGAGAACCGGCTCAGCGGGATGCCCAGCAGATAGTGGGTGTCGCCGAAGTTGAAGGTGCCGAAGGCCAGGTCCGGGATCGCAGGGATGCCATTGGGGCCGTGGGTCAGGTCGGGGCCGTTGTTGCCGTCCAGGTTGAACATGGTCAGGCGGAAGATCTCACCGAAGCCGAGCGTCACGATTGCCAGATAGTCACCGTTGACCCGCAGGGTCGGCGTGCCGATGATCAGGCCAAGCGTGGCGGTAAAGCAGGCGGCGATGATGACGACCACGAAGAAGGGCGGTTTCCATCCAATCGTGGCGAACCCAGATGACGAGAGCGTTGCCCCGACATAGGCACCCGCGCCAAGAAAGGCGATATATCCGAGGTCGAGCAGGCCGGCCAGACCGACCACGATGTTCAGGCCCATCGCCGCCGAGGCGAAGACGAGGACCTGGGCCGCGATCGACATGTTGGCGTCGGAGCCCCCTTGGGTGAGCGGGAAGCAGAACGCTACCGCGAACGAAGCCAGAATCAGCTCGCGCTTGCGCCGCAGTGAGACGTGTCCCAGCCAGGACAGAAGTCCCGCCCTGGTCGCACCGATTGCCATTGCTGTCACGAAGACGAGGAACAGTATGAACACCCAGGCATCGGCCAGGCTCAAGGCGTAAGCCGTGCCAAACAAGAGCCCAGACATGATCACGACTATGACCAGGATCTCGACCCAGCCTGGCAGCTGGGCTTCGGCCAGATTGCGGGTCTTGCGCCTTACCACCAGTCGTGAGGCGGCAAAGAGCAGACCCGCTCCGACCAGTGAGATCCAGCAACCCGGCTGCACGTTGATCAGGCCACCGGCTTCAACGGTGATCGCCACTACCACCATGGCCATGAACAGGAGGGTCCACATGGCCAGGCCGTGCAGACCTTTGGCGGTGTCGGCCCATTGCCCAAGGGAGGTCAGCGGACCCTTGCGCGCCAACAGCAAGATGACGGCCAGCAACCCGAGCGCGATGGCCATGATCTGCAGCCCGCCGGGGTTGAAGCTGAGGGAGAGATCTCCCAGGACCGCTGGGTCATAGCTCCAGGAGAGCAGGGACCCAAGGATGAGCAGACCGGCACCGGCCAGGCCCAGTGGCCAGGCCTTGGAGCCGTACTTGGCAATAACGGCTGGGGGAAGGGAAATGATCTTCATCATGCGCGGTCCGCCACTTTCTCACCGAGGAGGCCTTGAGGGCGAAATACCAGTACCAGGATGAGCAGGATAAAGGCCCAGACGTCCTTCCAGGGGCTGCCACCGAACTGGCCGGGGATGTACTGGGTCGCCATCGCTTCGACGACGCCCAAGAGTAGGCCACCAACGACGGCACCTGCGACATTGCCGATGCCGCCCAGGACAGCCGCGACGAACGCTTTGAGACCAGCCAGGAATCCCATATGAAAGTCGATGTTGTGGTTCTGCAGCCCCTGGGCCACGCCAGCAACGGCCGCCAGGGCCGCACCGACCGCAAATGCGACCACGATGACGCGGTCGACGTCGATGCCCATCAGACGAGCCGTGTCCTGGTCCTGGGACACCGCCTGCATGCCATGGCCCATCTTGGTGTGGTTGATGAACCACCACAGCAGGATCGAGCACACGACCAGGGCGCCGATGGTGAAGACCGCCTCCCGCTGGATGGTCACGCCGCCGATCTGTAGGGCCGGTCCGGTCACCACATCGATCTCGGGGAACGGAATGAGGGACTTCGCGTCGGGCAGGTTGAACGGGTTCCAGTTCGTGAACGGCACCTGGTTGTAGTTCAGCCTGACGAGTTCCTGAAGGAAGACCGAGATGCCAATGGCGGTGATCAGCGGAGCCAGT
>PMJN01000291.1 GCA_003157445.1 Micrococcales bacterium | reverse complement strand
AATTGGATGGGTGATCGCCCGACGACCAGTCACCTTGACAAGCGCCTCGGGACTTGAGCCCACGACGTCGTAAGCCGTGCCGTCGGGTGCAGGGAGACGTAGGAGATACATGTACGGGCTCGGGTTGGACGCGCGAAGGACGCGATAGACGTCGAGGGCATCGGCGGGGCAGTCCATCGCGAACCGCTGTGAGAGCACGACCTGGAAGACCTCTCCGTCGCGAATGGCCTCCTTGCCGGCTTCAACCATGTCGTAGAACTGCTCAGGAGTGTGGTTGCTGGAAGCCTGCGGCTCGGTCGGCTCGATGACAGCCACCGTGCTGGGAGCCGCGGCCGCCAGGTCGGTGGTCATCCGGTCCAGCCGCCTGACCGCGTTGGTCCAGGCGTCCTCCACCCGCTCGTCGGTCGCGTCGTAGTTGATGGCATTGGCGACCAGCAGCAGGGATCCATCAGCATGATCCAAGATCGCCAGATCTGTGGCCAGCATCATGGAAAGCTCAGGCAGCCTCAGTTCGTCGGCGGTGGTGTCAGGGACCCGCTCCCAGCGACGCACCGCGTCATAGGTGATGGACCCGACCATGCCGCCGGTCAGCGGTGGCAGACCCGGGATCGGGTCGGTAGCCAGCGCAGAGACGGTATCGCGCAACGTCTCTAACGGGTTCCCGCCGGTCGGGACCCCTACCGGCGGGTCGCCGATCCAGTACGTGAGGCCGTCCTTCTCGGTCAGTACGGCACTGCACGCGGCGCCCACAATGGAGTAGCGCGACCAGACTCCCCCATGCTCGGCCGACTCCAGCAGAAAGGTGCCCGGTTCATTCTTTGCAAGCTTGCGGTAGACGCCCACCGGTGTCTCGGCATCGGCCAGCAGCCTGCGCACCACCGGGATGACCCGGCGAGTGCGAGCCAGATCGGTGAACGTGTCCAGAGAGGGCCACGTCACGCCGTAGCCGAGGTTGGGCGTGCGACTGTTCGCTCCCCGGCCCTGGGCAGCCTCACTCATCTGGGGTTAGCTCACTGTGAGCCAGCTCACTCACGAAATGCCCCTCGACCGCGCCCAGGTCGTGGTCGTCGAAGCAACTGCGCGCCCCGGTGTGGCAGGCCGCACCGATCTGATCGACGCGCACGAGAAGTGCGTCCCCGTCGCAGTCCAGCGCGACGGTCTTGACGTATTGCGCGTGGCCGGATGTGTCGCCCTTGCGCCAGTACTCACCGCGACTGCGACTCCAGAACGTCACCCGCCCCGACGTCAACGTGCGATGAAGTGCCTCGTCGTCCATCCAGCCGACCATGAGCACCTCACCGCTGTCGTGTTGCTGTACGACGGCACAGACAAGACCGTCGGGGTCGCGCTTCAAGCGCACGGCCACCTCGGTGGAGAGAGTGGACTGCGAGGATGTCGGGGTCATCCTGCACATTCTGCCGTGCGAGCCCCTGGGCGGACCCACCAGATCCGGAAGTGTTGGATGAAGAGGTGGCGACAATCAACCTCGAGGTGGTGCGACTCACCCTGCATGTGCTCGCCGCGACCATCTGGGTGGGCGGCCAGATTGTGCTTCTCGCGCTTGTCGGACCACTGCGCCGGACCATGCCGGCGCCGGCCGCACCCGCATCCCGCGTCTTTGCCTGGGTGCCGTTGCGGATGAGTGCTCGTTGGCGCTCATGTCGCTGTCCCGTCTTGCGAGGGGACGGTCCCGGTCTGATCCGCTGACGCGGTGCCGGGTTGACGCTTCACGGCCACCTGCCGGGCAACCCCGGTCTTACGGTCGGCTCCACGTCCGTTTTCGATCTCCACGCCACTCGCGGCGATCCTGAGCTCATTCCTGCCGTACTGCGCCAGGTTCAGCGCAGCGTTGACGTCTCGGCCGGTGACCATCGCGCAGACGTCACACACGTAGGTGCGCTCGGAGAGGGTGAGCTTGGCTCTCACCGCACCACACCCCGAGCACGTTTTACTGTTCTGTGGCCAATTCCATCGAATGCGATCTGGCAACAGTCGAAGACTGAGGGTCGTTGGCGGTTCCGTTGCAGGTCAACGGGCATGCGCCTTGTAGGTCGTGGAGGTAGACGTTACCGGGTTTGGCGGATGCGCAGATCCGCTGGGCTGCTGACCTGCGGGCACTGGGTTGTACTCGCATTGGATGCGATACTCTCGCATCTAATGCGAGTACCTGAGTGGTCTTCAAGATGAGTCGTAACGGGCATGTTGCGGGTTCTGCGGCCCTGTCTCTGGTTGACGGAGTGTCGTTGTTGCACCCGGAGGATCAGGTCTTTGAGGCGATGCTGACGGGGTGGCGCAATCAGCAGATGGCCCGCAACCTTGCGCCCTCGACGGTAGACAGCCGCGAGCATCAGGTGCGTGCGTTCACTCGAAATGCTGGCGGGTATCCGTGGCAGTGGAGCGCGCATCTGGCTGATGAATGGTTCAGCGACCTGCGCGGGGTGCGGCACTGTGGCCGGTCGACAGTGCGCAGCTACCAGACCGCGATCCGTGGGTTCTGCAACTTCGTGACCGACCCCGCCTACGGCTGGGCGGCCGAGTGCGAGCAACGGTTCGGGACGCATCCGATCCAGGTAATCAACGAGGTCAACGCCGCGGCGCATGTCTCAGAGAGTGAGTCCAAGGCGTCCAAGCGGGCGTTCACCCGGCTCGAGCTGCAGGTGTTGTTCGACCACGCCGACGAGCAGGTGGCCCGCAAGCGTGCGCTGGGCAGGAAGGGCTGGCTGTCGGCGTTTCGGGACGCCACGATCTTCAAAGTCGCTTACGGATACGGCACTCGGCGTAACGAGACCCGGATGCTGGACGTCGCTGACTTCGGCCGCAACCCTGACGGGAAAGAGTTCGGCGGCTACGGGATCTGCTACGTCCGCTATGGAAAAGCCAGGCCTGGGTCGGAGCCCAAACGGCGCAGTGTGCTGACGGTGCGGCCGTGGACATCAGAGGTTTTGGAGCAGTGGTTCACCGAGATCCGCCCTGTGTTCGGTCTGGACGACAACCCCGCCGCGTGGCCCTCGGAGCGGGGACTGCGGGTCGGGCCCGCGCAGCTGAACAAGAGGCTGTCGGCCTACCGCGATGCGCTCGGGATGGACCCCGCGTTGGACTTCCACTCCTTCCGCCGCTCCTACGTCACGCACCTCATTGAGGACGGCTGGGACCCCAGATTTGTCCAGGAGCAGGTCGGTCATGACCATGCCAGTACGACGTCCATCTATACCTGCGTGTCCTCGGACTACCGCACCCGCACACTGAGGCGGGCCCTGGATGACATGGTTGCCGAGGCTCTCGGCGTGACTAAAGGAGGTAACCAGTGAAGAAACGTCAGGTCAGCTACCAGTGGCGGCTGCGAGAGGTGATGGCCGAGCACGGCATGTTCGCCACAACCGAACTGGTCCCGTTGTTGGGCGCCCGGGGCATCGCTCTGTCGCCCTCCCAGGTCCACCGCCTGGTCACCGGCACACCGGAACGATTGTCGCTGTCGGTGCTCGCGGCGCTGTGCGACATCTTCACCACAGACCCCTCCGAGCTGATCACCACCCAGGGCGCCAACGTCGGCCTCCGCAAGAAAGTCACAGCCAGCGGTGAGTCACTCTCGCCGGCCACCCTGGCCGCGCTGCGGCCCAAACGTGCCCGGATCATCGACCCCGATCAGTGACACTGCCGGCCAGAGAACAGCTGTTTTGTGCTCGCTGCCAGCGACCATTACGGCGACATAGACACCCTGCTCCTGCCGTCGAGGCAGGACTTGGCCGGGTGCTCGTGGCAATGTGCAAATGGCCCGAAGGCCACCTATGCTCGGGCTGCTTCGCGCGGGCGTGTGAGACCTATGGCCGCTGTGCGAGCTGCGGAGTAGAGCGGCTGGTCCCCGGTATTGGCAAGGACGGGGAGGCGCTGTGCACCACCTGCGCCGGCGGGCTCGGCAACTTCACCTGCACCCGGTGCGGCATCGAGGGCTGGCTCCACTACGCCGGGATCTGCGGACGATGTGTCCTCGCTGACCGGCTCACAGTGATACTCGACGACGGCACCGGTGCCATTCGCCCCGAGCTGGTTCCGTTCTTCGACTCGGTGTGCGCGATGAGCCGACCCCGCAGCGGCATCCTGTGGCTCACCAAACCGCACGTCCCACCGATCCTGCGCGCCCTCGCCCTGGGCCAGGTCCCGCTCACCCACGACGGGTTGAGCACCCTGCAGCCCTGGCGTTGCGTCATCTACATCCGCGATCTGCTCGTCGGTTGCGGGGTACTGGCCCCGGTGGACCGGTACCTGTTTCTCTTCGAGCAGTGGCTGCCCGGTTGGATGCAGAGCATCGAGGATGCCAACCACCACAAGATCTTGCAGCGCTTCGCCACCTGGCACGTGCTGCGGCAACTGCGGACCGCTGCGGCTACCGAGCCGATTGGGCCCTACCGCAACCAGTCGGCCCGAACACACCTTCGTCAAGCCAGGCTGTTCCTGACCGACCTTGCGGGACACGGCCGGGAACTGAGCGGGTGCACCCAAACTGACATCGACCGCTGGTTCGCCGCAGCCAGTCGTACGGAACAGCAAAGCATCCGGCCGTTCCTACGCTGGGCCATGAAAAGCAGGCAAGCCCCCAAGCTCCACCTGCCGGCACCAGTGTCCATCCCGCCCACACCGATCAGCCAACAACAGCGGATCGCCCTGATCCGCCGGATCCATGCCGGCACCGATATGGACCTGACCGAGCAGGTCATCGCCCTGCTGATCCTGCTGTACGCCCAGCCACTGAGCCGGATCGTCCGCCTCACCATCGACGACGTCATCCACGACGGAGACCAGGTGTTCATCCGCCTCGGAGATCCGCCAGTACCAATCCCCGGCCCGTTCGCCGAGACCGTCCTTAGCTACGTCGCAAACCGATCGAACCTGACCACCGCGACCAACCCGACGAGCAGGCTGCTGTTCCCCGGCCAACGCGCTGGCCAGCCGCTGCACCCGACCTCGATACGGCGACGCCTGCACCGGCTCGGCATCCCCAACATCAACGGCCGAAGCAGAGCGATCAGAGAGCTACTCCTCCAAGCCCCCGCACCCGTGGTCGCAGGCATGGTCGGCTATAACCCAGGACACGCCGAACAACTCGCCCCCCAATCCGGAGCAACCTGGAAACGCTACGCGGTCGGAGACCACACCAAGACCCGAAAGCCGCCCCCACCAATCACGTAGATCGATGCCGGCGCAGGGGAGCATTGGCAACCCATGAACACGTCAGGGTCCCAGTAGATGGGAACCACCGATCGGCCACGATCAGGGTCCCGCCGTGCCACCCGATCTTGTAAGCGAGCTGGCGACGGATCTCGGCAAACGACGCGTCCGCGACGTGCCGGGCCAGGCGCCTGTGGCTGATCGCCGCGGCCGGCAAGCAAAGCGATGCATACCGGACCACCTTGATGCTCAAGATGGTGTTCGTCGTACTTTCCGGAGTTGGCGCCGCACTGCACACCTTCGTCAAGAACCTTTGCTCAAAGGCATCTCGGCCACCGTCGAACTGCTCAGCGCGCTGTGCGCCGTCCTACTCGGCGTCTCTATCGTCGAGGCGCCCTGAGCCCGCTGCAGCACGGCATGCCGGGTTCGGCTCAAGCCTCCCGCAGCGGGGCGCGAGGACGCCAGTGCCAAGATGGGGCGATGACTCGGTTTGCCAGAAGTGAGCGCCAAGCACTGTGTGACACCTTCGAGCTGGTTGGTCCGGATGCGCCGACGTTGTGCGCGCCATGGATGACCCGTGATCTGGCGGCCCACCTTGTGGTGCGCGAACGTCGACCCGATGTCGCCCCAGCTATCGTGCTACCTGCGATGAAGGGCCGTTTGGAGAGGGTGCAGAACGGGTATGCAGCCTGGAACTGGCCCCGCCTGGTCAACGAGGTCCGCACCGGTCCCCCGGCTTGGTCGCCGACTTCGCTGGGGCCGGTGGACGAGGCCATCAACACCGCCGAGTTCTTTGTTCACCACGAGGATGTCCTTCGGGGCGGGCCAGGCTGGAAGGCCCGCAAGCTCCCTTGCGACCTCGAGTCGGCGCTGTGGAGGCTCGTGGTCAAGGTCACCCGGCTGCAGCATGCCAGGGCACGGGTGGGTGTGGTCGTGGTGGCGCCCACATTTGGCGAACGCCAGGTTCACGCCGCCACTGATCTTGGCACCGTCGTGATCACCGGCACGCCCGCCGAGCTGCTGCTGTACTCGTTCGGACGCCAGCGGGTGGCCCAGGTCGATCTATCCGGCTCAGAGGAAGCCCTCTCTGCCCTCTGAACCGCAACCCCGTCAGTCAGCGGACGGGCAGACCGTGGCTGCGAAGCGCGTCCTTCACCTGGCCGATGGTGAGCTCACCAAAGTGGAACACGCTTGCGGCCAGCACGGCGTCGGCCCCGGCATCGACGGCAGGAGCAAAGTCCGTGACAGCGCCCGCGCCACCGCTGGCGATCAGGGGCACGCTGACCTCCCCCCGGACTGCCTGAATCAGCTCGAGGTCGAAACCATCCTTGGTGCCGTCGGCGTCCATTGAGTTGAGCAAGATCTCCCCCGCGCCCAGCTCGGCAGCCCGCGCGCACCACGCGATTGCATCCAGGCCTGTCCCCTTACGACCGCCGTGCGTGGTCACCTCAAACTCGCCTGTGGCCACACCCGAGGTGTCGCGTCTTCGCCGGACATCCGCCGACAGCACCAGAACCTGGGAGCCGAAACGATCGGCGATGTCGGCAATAAGGCCCGGGCGCGCGATTGCCGCGGTGTTGACCCCCACCTTGTCGGCCCCGGCACGTAGCAAACGGTCCACGTCATCTACCTCGCGCACGCCCCCGCCGACGGTCAACGGGATGAAGACCTCCTCGGCGGTCCGGCGAACCACGTCATAGGTGGTCTGGCGGTTGCCGCTGCTGGCGGTCACATCAAGGAAGGTCAGCTCGTCTGCTCCCTGCTCGCCGTAACGTCTGGCCAGCTCGACCGGGTCGCCGGCATCACGCAGGTTCTCGAAATTGACCCCCTTGACCACTCGGCCGGAGTCAACATCAAGGCAGGGGATGACCCGTATCGCGACACTCACACCGCGAGCCTACCGAGGGTCATCACCGGGCCCGGGGGCCCTACAGTCCTCACATGCACTTCGCGGCAACAGACGAGGCGATCGCCTCAGCATTGATGATCATCAACAGTGCCCGACCGCGGTGCGGCACAACAAAGGTCGTGGCAGTCGACGGGCCCAGTGGGGCAGGCAAGACTGACTTCGCGACCGCATTGGCACAGCAGCTCCCGAGCGCCCAGACCCTGCACATGGACGATCTCTATCCAGGTTGGGACGGCCTGGCCCAGGGTGTGGCCGACGTGCATGAGCAGGTTCTGGCCCCTCTTGGGCGGGGCGAGCAGGGGACTTACCGGCGATGGGACTGGGAGCACGACCGGTATGGCCAATGGCGCGCCCTGCCGTCCACAGATCTGCTGCTTATCGAGGGGGTCGGCTCGGGCGCGAAACCGGGTTGGCGGTTCCTCTCGACGCTCATCTGGCTGGAGGCGGACCGGGAGGAACGATTCCGACGAGGCATCGAGCGCGACGGGGAGTCGTATCTATCGCACTGGCGGCGCTGGGCAGCGCACGAAGATTCCCTGTTCGCCGGCGACGGGACCCGCAGCCGCGCGGACCTCATCATCAACACCTCGCGATGAGCGGCAGTCGGCCGATGATGGGTCATGCGAAAGGTGGGTGTCCAGAGATTCATGAGCGACCCGGTCGCGTCCTTCGGGCCCACCATGGTGGGGGCCCGAAGAGATCTCACCGGCAACTTCTAGGTGATCTGGCTGTCGATGGGCTTGCTCACAACGGCCCAGATGGTCCCGGCCAGCAGATTCAGCCGGCCGTGGCCAAGGTCCCTGAGCGACCTGCAGGATGGGAAACCTCAGCCAGCAGTTTGAGACCCGCTGTGAACCTGCACGAGCGCCGACAATCGTGCTGCCTCAGCCCTACCAAAGCCACCATCAGCCCTCTGGATTGCCATGATTGCAAGGGTATCGGTGTCATCCAGGTCCACGCTGACCCACGGGGCACCGCCACCGAACTGCACGCGGACGATCTGAGCCCACTGCAGCGAGCGGGTGGTGAGCAGATTGCGGATCACCAGGCCGCTGGTGGAGGGGACTGCCCGAATCGATGCGAAGCGCCATAGCGCAGCGGCAACCACCAGGCCGCAACAAGTCAGCAGCAACCGGTCTGAGACGCTCCAACCAGCGGCGGCCGAACTTACCGACGGCATCGAAAAGGCGCCGCCGGTGAAGACCACAATGGATAGCACCGACATCGCAGCTGCAACCCGCCGCCCCGCGCGGGGGCGGAACACCGCGTATGGGTCCGAGGGAGCGCGATGATCAGTCGACGCGCTGGACATCAGAGGCGGCAGGCAGAAATGTCGGTGATCAGAATCGCTCGCGCGCCCAAGTCGTAGAGGTCGTCCATCAACTGGTTCGTGCGGTGCCGGGGCACCATCGCCCGCACTGCGGCGTACCCCCTGTCGTGCAGGGGTGACACGGTCGGTGACTCCAAGCCCGGGGTAAGGGCGCAGGCCTGCTCCACCAGCTCGACCCGTACGTCGTAGTCCATCATCACGTAGCTGTGTGCGGTGATCACGCCCTGAAGACGGCGTCCCAAGACGTCCAGGGCAACTTGGGACTCGTTGTCCGAGCGCTGGATCAGGACGGCCTCGCTGCGCAGGATGGGGTCGCCGAAGACCTCCAGCCCCTGCTGGCGCAGCGTGGACCCCGTTTCTACGACGTCGGCGATGACGTCCGCCACACCCAGCGTGATGGCCGTCTCCACCGCACCGTCGAGCCGGACGACGTCAGCCCGGACACCGTGCTCGGCAAGATAGGTGGACACCAGCCCTGCGTAGCTCGTTGCCACTCGCTTGCCATCGATGTCCTGGACGCTCGCGACGACTCCGGGTCGTGCAGCGAAGCGGAACGTCGAGGCGGCGAATCCCAGGGCCATCGACTCGACCGCTGCGGTGCCCGAGTCCAAGAGGAGGTCACGCCCGGTTATACCGCCGTCAAGGCTGCCCGAGCCGACGTAGACCGCAATGTCTCGCGGCCGCAGGAAGAAGAACTCGATATCGTGGTCCGGATCGGTCAACACGAGTTCTTTGGGGTCGCGTCGCCCGCGATACCCCGCCTCGCGCAACATCTCGGCAGCAGCCTGGGACAGAGAACCCTTGTTCGGCACAGCAATTCGTAACATGTAATGAGGTCCTTGGGTTGAAGACGGTCGTCGGGTCAGAGATAGGCGTAAACGTCGTCGAGAGAGATGTCAGCAGCAAGCATCATCACCTGTATGTGATAAAGCAGCTGGCTGATCTCCTCGGCCGTTCGTGCGCTGCCTTCATACTCAGCAGCCATCCACACCTCGGCCGCCTCTTCGACGATCTTCTTGCCAATAGCGTGGACCCCCGCGTCCAGCTCGGCTACGGTGCCCGACCCTTGCGGGCGCGTCGCAGCCTTATCGGTCAACTCGGCATGCAACTGCTCAAAGGTCTTCACGAAGGTCAAGGTTACGGGGCCAGTGTTCTTCAACGCGCCACCACCCATGGGACGAATCGCTGACCGAGGCGATCGCCGTTACGATCTGCCGACCTGGACATAGCCCGACCGTTCAACATGACCAAGAAAACAGAACCCCTGCGCAGTGGGCACCGCCCATCACTGCTCTGGTGATGGTCAGCTCAATGGACTGTGACGGCACGGCAGCCGAGCTGGGTGCTGGCA
>PMJN01000005.1 GCA_003157445.1 Micrococcales bacterium | reverse complement strand
TCTCCCAGACAAGCAACGCCCGCCGGTCCCGCAACATCCCTTGCCACTGGTTGGCTTGGACTTGGTCAGCTGGCATGTCGGCCCGGTTCATGCGGTGCGCGCGGCTTGGGTGCGTGTGGGCGTCTGGGCTTGCTCGTCGATGACGGCGACGAGGCGCTCCAAGGCTGGCAAGGCCTCGGTCAGTACCTGTCGATCTTGGGTGTTCAAGGCGGCGATGGCGGACTGCAGCAGTGCCGCGTTCGTGGTTCGCCACTGCCGGACGAGGTGAGCGCCTTGGGGGGTGAGGGTGAATGCCACGGTCCGTTTGTCTGTGGCGCCGGGAGAGCGGTCCAGCATCCCTGCACTGCTCATGGCGTTGGCCAGGGTGCTCACCGAGTTCGCAGCCAGGTGAAGCAGGCCGGCCAGGTCGCCGGGTCTGGCGCCGGGGTGCTCCTGCACCAGGCTCAACAACTCCAGCTGGGCCACGCTCAGGGGCATGGTGGGCGTCCGGGCGCGGGCGGCTTTGCGCATCGCGCGTCGCAACCTGGCGACGAGGTCTGCGACGGCTTCGGGCAGCATGGCCTCGGCTGGAACCCTCTTCATCGACCTCACCTCTTCATATGTGTTGACGGACGTTGTTCACCGGACGTGGTGGGCCGGCTGAGCGTGGTGGCGCCCAGGGCGATCGAGCACACCGCCAGGGCGCCGAGCACGACCTGGGGTCCCACCCAGTTGTGCAGCTCGGCTACGTGCAGGCCCATGGTCGCCACCGCGACGCCGAACGCCGTGCCCATGGCGCGTGCCACGTTGACCATGCCTCCGGTCACCGCGGAGGCGCTGGCTGGGACCGCTGCCATCACGGTGGCGTTGTTCGCCGGGATCACCAGGCCCAGGAAGGCTCCCATGAGCAGCAGAAGCACGGCGACCAGAGCGGGCGAGCGCCACAGCGCGATGTTGGCCACCACAGCGGCGAAGACCCCGACCGCGCCCACCGCGACTCGTTGATGGTTGGCCGCTCGCAGGTGCAACACGTTCGCACCGACAGCAGCCACTGCGAAACCGGCTGGCAGGGCGGACAGCACCAGCCCGCCGGCGGCCGTGCTCATGCCCCATGTGGCAAAGACGCTCGGATACAGGACCAAGGGTGCGAACAGCAGCAGGTACGCCAATAGTGCCCCCGCCAGCGAGACACCGAGCCCGCCGCGCCGCAGCAGGCTGATGTCCACCAACGGGGCCACCGCACGTGCCTCGGTCCGCCAGAACAAGACCACGGCCGCGACCGCCACCCCACACAGTCCCACCACCACAGCCGGCGGCAGGGCCATACCGGACAGGCCGCTGAGCACCAACAGGCTCGACACGATGGCGGCCGCCAGTAGGACGAAACCGGCCACGTCCCTGCCCCGCCGCGGGTTGAGGTCGCGGCTGCGCGGCAGAAGAACATAACCGGCCACGATCGCCACGACGCCAATCGGGACGTTCACCCAGAACACCGACCGCCACCCGTAGGCATCCACCAGCACCCCACCGAGGGTGGGACCCAGGGCCAGGCCCAGCGCCTGGGCGGCCCCCTGAAAACCCAGCGCGGTCCGCACCCGGGACGCCGGGACACTGAGTACCACCAGCGCCACACTGTTGGCCTGCAGCAGCGCGGCCCCGACGGCCTGGAAACTTCGCCCGGCCACGAGCCAGCCCAGGCTCGGCGCGAGGGCGCACGCGGCAGAGGCCAGGGAGAAGAGCCCGAATCCGTACAGGTACAAGAGCTTGCGTCCTCGCGAGTCCGCCCACCGACCTACCGGAACCAACAGCACCGCCAGAACCACCAGGTAGGACAGCGAGACCCACTGCACGCTGCCCAGCCCCGTGTTGAACTCCGACTGCAGCCGCGGGTAGGTCAGCGTCACGATGCTGGCGTCCAGCTGTCCCATGAACGCGCCCAGGCACACCGCGCCGACCGCAGCCCACGGCGCGCGCGGGTGTTCCCGCACCCACTGTGGGCGCCGGGACTCTCGCGTCAACGGTCCCAGGTCGAAGTTGCTCATGAACACGATTAGATTCTGTCACAGACAGAAACCTAATAGCGACACTTGCTTGGTCGTCCGTATTCAGCTGTCCGGAACCGAAATGGACACAGGTGGAACACCGCCCAACGGGGCGCCTTCCTACCTAGCTTGGCCGGCGGATTCATCCCCCTGTTCCGACCGGATCGGGGCGAAGTGAATCATCGGCGCTCTCCACAACGGGACCGGTGTTGGGTCCTGCCCACGCAGCTGCGCGATGACGGTGAAGCTGCGGCGCATCAACAGGGCGGCGCTGGTGGCCAGCAAGATCGCCACAGGAAGCTCCACGAGCGCCGCTGCGACCGAGCCCCAGTGTTCGGCGGTGCCCCAGGACAGGCAGACGTCGAACCATACGTCGCAGGTCAACAGGGTTGAGGTGATGACCAGGGCGATGATCGCAATTTGCCGGCGGAGCCAGACGGTCAGCACCGTAGCCACAAACGCGGCCACGAGGGCAATGTCGAAACCGACCCAGACGGTCCGCCAGGCGCCACCCGAGG
>PMJN01000525.1 GCA_003157445.1 Micrococcales bacterium | reverse complement strand
GCTGACTGCGCGGCGGCTCTTTGTGCCCGCCCGCCGGCGGACTGGTCATCGACGTCAACACCGGGCCCTATCAGCCATGCCTGCACCTGGCCCGCACCGATGACCGCCTCGGGCACCTGGGAACGAATGAGCAAGGTGGGCGTCGGCGGGCCGACGTAACGGACCATCCCGGCGCCCGAGCACACAGCCGAGGTGACCGACAGCAGCGCCGCCCCCGTGTACCTCTCACCACCGGCAACGATCCCGAGCACCCCACGAGAGTACTTGTCGTCCGCTGGCCCGGGCCGCGGCCAGAGCCGCCACAGGTCCTCACGAGTCACCCGCTCAACCACCGGTGTGCCTGCGATCTTCACGCCGATGTCCAGGATCGTGAGCCGCCCGACGGCAGGCTCGGTGGCCGGCAGCAGATGCACCGGCTTGGCCGCGATGAAGGTCACCGTCTCGTCGGCGAACACGCAGGACTGCGCTGTCACCTGACCATCGGGGTCAGCACCGCTGGGCAGGTCCACGGCCAGCACGTATGCCGTGTCACTGACCTCACGCAAGAGGGCCTGGATCTGCGTCGAAAGGCCCGGGCGTCCTCCGATCCCGACGATCCCGTCGATGACCAGCTCGGACTCACGCAACGTCGCCGAGACCACAGCAGCTGAGTCCGCACCGACCCCGCTGGCATCAAGGACCAGAGCCCCGGCATCGCGGGCCTCGCGAAGGCCAGCCTCATGCACTGACTCTGCCACGGTGAGCACTACGGCGCTCGCGCCGTCGCGGGCGAGGCAGGCAAGCGCGTACAACGCGTCCCCGCCGTTGTTGCCAGCGCCCACCATCGCGACCACCCGCCGCCCACCCGGGCCACCCAACCGGGCCGCGGCAACCGCCGCCAGGCCGGAGGCCGCGCGCGACATCAGCTCGCTCTCGCCGAGCCCGGCCGTCGTGGCCTGCCTTTCGGCCTCGCGAACTGAGGACACTGCGTAGGCGTGGATCATCTGGGCCTCAGCTCTCTGCAATCACAACAGCCGAGGCGATCCCGGCATCATGGGACAGCGAAACATGCAGGCCCATCACTCCGAGGGCCTCGGCCCGAGCCTCGACGGTGCCCCACATCTTCAGGTGCGGACGCCCGTCTTGGTCACGCAGGACGCTGACATCAGCCCAGCGCAGTCCCGCCGGTGCACCCAAAGCCTTCGCCAGTGCCTCTTTGGCCGCAAAGGTCGCGGCCAGGGAGTTGAGCCCCATCGATCGCTCGGACTCGATGAACAGCCGCTCGCGCAGGCGTGGCGTGCGTGCCAGCGTTTGGGCGAAACGCGCCACATCGACCACGTCGATCCCCAGCCCGATGATCATTCGACCGTGACGGACTTAGCCAGGTTGCGCGGCTGGTCGACGTCCAGACCCTTGGCCCAGGCCAGCTCGCAGGCGAACACCTGCAGGGGGACGGTCGTGACCAGGGGAGCCAGCAGAGTCGGGGTCACCGGAACCCGGATCACCACGTCGGCGAACGGCACGACGTCCTCGTCCCCCTCCTCGGCAATCACGATGGTGCGAGCTCCCCGGGCGCGAATCTCCTGGATGCCAGAGACCACCTTGTCGTGCAGACCATGCTCACTACTAGGGGAGGGCACAATGACGAAGACGGGTTGTCCGGCCTCGATCAGGGCGATGGGTCCGTGCTTGAGCTCGCCGGCAGCGAAGCCCTCGGCGTGGATGTAGGCCAGTTCTTTGAGCTTCAGCGCCCCCTCCAGCGCCACCGGATAGCCCACATGACGACCCAGGAACAACACCGAGCGGGTATCGACCATGAATCGGGCGATCTCGCGGACCCGGTCCAACCCGTCCAGCACGGTCTGGATCTTGGCCGGCATCTCGCACAGGTCCTTCATCACCGACTGCGCCTCGTCGGCGTAGGTGCCGCCACGAAGCTGGGCGAGGTACAGGCCCAGGATGTAGCAGGCCGTGATCTGGGCCAGGAAGGCCTTGGTGGAGGCAACCGCGATCTCCGGGCCGGCGTGGGTGTACAGCACCGCGTCCGACTCACGCGGAATCGTCGAGCCGTGGGTGTTGCAGATGGCGATGACGCGCGCGCCCAGCAGACGCGCGTGCTTGACGGCCATCAGTGTGTCCATGGTCTCCCCGGACTGCGAGATCGCGACCACCAGGGTGCGCTCGTTGACGACCGGGTCGCGGTAGCGGAACTCGTGGGCCAGATCGACCTCACACGGGATCCGGGTCCAGTGCTCGATGGCGTACTTGGCGACCATTCCGGCATAGGCAGCGGTACCGCACGCGATGATCACGATCTTGTCGATGGCACGAAGCTCCGCCTCGTCCATGCGCAGCTCATCCAACACCAGCGCACCGGACTCATTGGTGCGCCCCAGGAGAGTGTCAGCCACGGCATGCGGTTGGTCGTGGATCTCTTTGGCCATGAAGTTCGGGAAGCCGCCCTTCTCGGCGGCGGCCGCATTCCAGTCGACGTGATAGGCCTTTCCCACCCCCGGGGTCCCGTCAAAGTTGATGATGCTCGCACCTTGGGCCGTGATGGTGACAATCTGGTCCTGGTCGAGCTCGAGCGCCTCACGAGTGGAACCGATGAAGGCCGCAACGTCGGAGCCAAGGAAGGTCTCACCGTCGCCGATACCCACGACCAGCGGGCTGTTGCGGCGGGCGCCCACCACGACACCCGGCTCGTCGGCATGCACGGCCAGCAGAGTGAAAGCACCTTTCAGCTCCGCCACGACCTGGCGCATGGCCTCGGTGAGGTCACCGATCTTGTCATAGGAACGCGCCAGCAGTTGGGCGACTACCTCGGTATCGGTCTCGCTCAAGAACACGACGCCATCATCGATCAAGGCGGACCTCAGCGCGTGAAAGTTCTCGATGATGCCGTTGTGGATCAGCGCTAGCTTGCCGTCCTGGCCACCGCGGTGGGGGTGCGCATTCTCGTCGGTCGGTGCCCCGTGGGTGGCCCACCGGGTGTGCCCGATCGCGGTGTTCGACTCCGGCAGTGGCTCCAAGGCCAGGGCTCTGATGAGGTTGGCCAGCTTCCCTGCGCGCTTGGTGGTTACGACGTGATCCCCAGCGACCAGGGCCACGCCGGCCGAGTCGTAGCCACGGTACTCGAGCCTGGCCAGGCCCTCCATGATTACCTCAAGGGCCCTGCCGTCGACCTTCGGTCCTACATATCCCACGATTCCACACATGGGCTCAGCCTAACGGGAGGCGCCCGATCCCCGGGCCAGCCGCGTGTGCACAGGTAGGTCCGACACAATGGACCTGTGCGCCCGCCACAAACCCATTCCCTGCTGTCGCCATACGTCGAGCTCGACCGTGCGGCCTGGGCCCGGCTGCGCGACCACCACCCTCTGAGCCTGACCCAGGCCGACGTGACCCGGTTACGGGGCCTGGGCGAGCGCCTTGACCTCGCCGAGGTCGAACAGGTCTATCTGCCCCTGTCTCGTCTGCTGAACTTCTATGTCGGCGCCACTGAGGGCCTGCACCGCATCACGACGGACTTTCTGGGCGAGCAACCCGAACGCACCCCGTTCGTCATCGGAGTGGCCGGCTCGGTGGCTGTGGGAAAATCCACCACGGCCAGGATCCTTCGCGAGCTCTTGGCCCGGTGGCCAGGCACGCCCCGGGTGGAGCTCATGACCACTGACGGTTTCCTCTATGACAATGCGGAACTGGAACGCCGGGGTCTTCTCCAGCGCAAGGGGTTTCCCGAGTCATATGATCGTCGACGCCTGCTCAGGTTCGTGGCCGAGGTCAAGGCCGGCAAGGACGAGATCACAGCGCCCGTCTACTCCCACCTGACCTACGACATCGTCCCTGGCGAGCAGCTCGTGGTGCGCCGCCCGGACGTGCTCATCGTCGAGGGCCTCAACGTCCTGCAGGCACCCAGGGTGCTAGCCGACGGCCGCACCGGCCTGGCGGTCAGCGACTTCTTCGACTTCTCCGTATACGTCGATGCCCGCAAGGAATTCATCAAGGCCTGGTACGTCGAGCGGTTCCTGCGCCTGCGCGAGACTGCCTTCACTGACCCGCACTCCTACTTCCACCGCTACGCAGCACTGACCGACGACGAGGCCCGCGAGGTTGCCGCTGGCATCTGGGACACGATCAATGAGCGGAACCTGATCGACAACGTGCTAACCACCCGCGGCCGGGCCACCCTCGTGCTGTCCAAGGGTGAGGACCACAGCGTCCGGCGGATCCGCCTGCGCAAGCTCTAGCGTCATTGCCAAAGCACCAGGTCATGGTCGGCAACCATGGTTCTGGGCCGTGCTCTTAAGCCATGATGACGCCATGAGCGATAGCGGACGCGGGCGGATCGAGCACGACTCGATGGGTGAGGTGGCGGTGCCGGGCGGAGCCTTGTGGGGCGCCCAGACGGCGCGGGCAGTCCAGAACTTCCCGATCTCCGGAGTGAGCGTGCCC
>PMJN01000282.1 GCA_003157445.1 Micrococcales bacterium | reverse complement strand
AATCGAGAAGTTGGCGACCTTGCTAACCACCAACAGTCGGACCTCGCCGGTGCGGAACTGCTGGAACAGCTTCTGTCGCTCGGCGACCGTGGTCTGACCGGTGATCAGGTCCGCGTTCAGCCTCGCGGCTAGCCGGTCGAGCTGGTCGAGATACTGCCCGATCACCAGGGTCGGTTCTCCGACGTACTTTTCGACGAGCGCTTCCACGATCCCGTCCTTGGAGGTGCTTGTGGACGCCAGGCGATAACGGTCCTCGGGCTCGGCCATCGCGTAGGACATCCGTTCGGCATCCGGCAGGGTGATTCGCACCTCGACGCAGTCGGCGGGCGCGATGTAGCCCTGGGTCTCGATGTCCTTCCAGGGTGCGTCGAAACGTTTTGGTCCGATCAGGCTGAAGACGTCGGCCTCACGTCCGTCCTCGCGGACCAGCGTCGCCGTCAGGCCAAGGCGGCGGCGGGCTTGCAGATCTGCGGTCATCCGGAAGATCGGCGCCGGCAGCAGGTGAACCTCGTCGTAGATGATGAGTCCCCAGTCACGGGCATCGAGCAGGCTGAGGTGGGTATAGACGCCCTTGCGTTTGGTCGTGAGCACCTGGTAGGTCGCGATAGTGACCGGGCGTATCTCCTTGCGGGAACCGGAGTACTCGCCGATCTCATCCTCGGTCAGGCTGGTTCGCTTGAGCAATTCGTCTCGCCACTGACGGGCTGAGACGGTGTTGGTCACCAGGATCAGGGTTGTGGCGCCTGCCTGGGCCATTGCAGCGACGCCGACCAACGTCTTTCCGGCGCCACAAGGCAAGACCACGACCCCTGAGCCACCATGCCAGAAGCCGTCTACAGCGTGTTGCTGGTAGGGACGCAGCTTCCAGTCGTCCTGCACGAGTGAGATCGGGTGCGCCTCGCCGTCGACATAGCCGGCTAAGTCCTCGGCGGGCCAACCGATCTTGAGCAGCTGTTGCTTGAGCTGGCCGCGCTCGGAGGGATGCACCAGAACTGTGGAGTCGTCCAGCCGTTCCCCCAGCAGCGGCTGGATCCTCCTGTGCCGCAACACTTCCTCAAGTACCGGGCGATCGGAGCTGTGCAGGACGAGCTGGTCACCGTCCTTGCTCAGAGTGAGCCGGCCGTAACGGTCCATCGTGTCGGCCACATCCAAGAGCAGGGAATGTGGCACCGCATAACGGCTGTAGGTGATGAGGGTGTTGATGACCTGCTCGGCGTCGTGGCCTGCAGCACGGGCGTTCCACAGGCCCAGCGGAGTCAGCCGATAGGTGTGCACNNGCCTCAGCGTCCGGGTGGTCGACCTCAAGGAGGAGTGTTTTGTCGCTTTGAACGATCAGGGGTCCGTCAACCATGGTGTGTCCATCAACGCGATCGTGGGCGCGAGTGTTCCCGCAAGCGATCTTTGTCGTGGGTCAGTCAGTTGCCGAACATGTCGTTGGATGGGTTGTTTGAGGAGTGGGCGCCCACGATTATGAGCCCGATAAGGCCCAGGATCGCTACGGCCCAGACTAATGCGAAGACGATCCAGCCGATCTTGGTAGTGCGCCCTGAGCCCTCGTGGTCTGTTGCGTTCTTGGTGAGGGCGACGATGCCGAGGACCAACGAGGCGATCGCCAGGATGTTGCAGGAGATGATGCTGATCCCTGACAGGATCGTCAGCACGATGGCCGAGGTGTTCGTCGGTGTGTGCTGGCCGGTCGTGTAGGGCTGTTGGCTGTATGTCGTGTACTGCTGGCCATATGACGGAGGCGGCGGCGGCTGCTGCGCGTATGGCTGAGGCGGCTGCTGGGCGTAAGGGTTGCTGATGGGTGGGGCGACCGGAGGGGTGGTCGGCTGGTCGCTCGGAGGCTGGGCAGCGCCCGGAGGAGTCGGCGGTGCGGGGATGGGGGCGGTCGGATCGGCCCAGACCGGTGCAGTTGGGTCGCTGAAGGTGGAGTCAGGGGTTTCGTCCTGGACGTCGTCCGCGCCTCTTTCGGGGTCTTTGTTCGTCTCTGGGTCGCGGTCAGGGTCGGGCTGCTGCTTGCCGCCGCTGGTGGGCTCGCTCATCTGCGCTCTTCCTTGCCGTGTCGTTCTGCCAGAAGTGAACCGTCGAACGACAAGGTACCAACTGTGGCGTCCCTTCTGTTGCTTTGCCGCTGGTGAGGCACGGCCGCCTACTGACACGATGGGTACCCACAGCAGGAGGTACCAATGCGACGACCGCAGCGTGAAGCCCTTACCGACGTGCCCGAGCGGGTCACCATCTATGAGGTCGGACCTCGCGACGGGCTACAGAACGAGAAGACGCTTGTCCCGGTGGAGGTGAAGGCCGAGTTCATCCGACGTCTGGTGGCAGCTGGACTCGACACCATCGAGACCACGTCTTTCGTGCCGCCCCAGTGGGTTCCCCAGCTCGCCGACTCCGCGGCGCTGCTCGGTCTTCTCGGTGAGGTCGGTCGTGGTCGCAACCGGCCCGTTCTGGTGCCCAACGAGCGAGGTCTAGAAGCAGCCCTGGCCCAGGGCGTTCAGGCCATTGCCATCTTTGGCAGTGCGACCGAGACCTTCGCCCGTAAGAACCTCAACCGTGGGTTGCAGGAGTCCATCGCCATGTTCGCTCCGGTTGCACAGCGAGCACGCAACGAGGGTCTTTGGGTCCGCGCGTACGTCTCGATGTGCTTTGGCGACCCGTGGGAGGGAGATGTCCCTATTGCCCAGGTAGTGGACGTCGCATCCCAGATGATGGATCTGGGCTGCGACCAGCTCAGTCTCGGCGACACCATCGGAACCGGCACCACCGGACACGTGCACCGGCTGCTGGATGCGTTGGACATCAAGGGGATTGGTGTCGAGCGCATCGGGGTGCACTTCCACGATACTTATGGCCAGGCCTTGGCTAACACCTTGGCTGCGCTGGCTCACGGAGTGAGCGTCGTCGATGCATCCACCGGCGGCCTGGGCGGCTGCCCCTACGCCAAGAGCGCGACGGGCAACCTGGCGACCGAGGACCTCGTCTGGGCCCTGGACGGCTTGGGAATCAAGACCGGGGTCGACCTGGAGGCGCTGGTGGAAACCAGTGTGTGGATGGCTGGACACCTGGGTCGGCCGTCGCCTTCACGTGTCGTTAAGGCGCTGGCGGGCAGTTCGGGTGCCGGTGACGATGCCTGAGCCAACCCCGGGCGAACCCACGCCGCAAGATCGGAGGCCGGCAGGCGACATAGCGCCCAGGGGACTGAAGGGTTGGCTGGCGCGGCGCGCTGAAGCCACGCTGCGCAGACCTCGTCGGGCTCTGCCCGCACTGACTGAGCCAGGGCAGTCCCAGGTCGTCCTTCAGGTGACCGGGACCAACCCCGTGACCGTTATCACCGTCATCACCGAGGCGACCGGGCTCGACTTCATGTCCGCCAGCAAGCTCGCCCAGGATGCGCCGGCGATCGTCGTGTCAGGGATCAGCCAGGTAAGCGCCGAACGAGTGGTCGAGCGACTTCAGAAGGCTGGCGCCAAGGCCGTTGTGGGAGAGCACTACCGTCGTCCGCAGTGAGCACTCAGCTGACCGCGGCGCCGGTGATCCTATGGATCGAGAAGGTGTGCTCAACATTGGAGCCTTCGACAGAACCGTAGGCTCGCCCACCCTCGATCCTCTTGGGATAAAAGAGTATTCGCTTAGTCCGGCCGTCGGCGTCGGCATAACCGATCCATACTCCGAGACTGTCCGCGGATGCCTCGCGAAGCAGGGCAAGGGCGACAGCCGGCTCGGTGGATGGCAGCCGCGGTCCCGGCTGAGACTGCGCACGTTCGCGTTCGTACGCCGCTGACTCCTCCCCCGCGCGAAGTGCGGAGATGAGTATCTCGGTGAGCTCGTCATCGACCACCGATGTGATCGTCGGCGCGGTCGGCGTACGGCGGGCGGGGGTGCGGTGGTGGGAGACACGCGGTATCTGGACGCCGCCCTCGGTCGTCTCGGCGACAGGGGCAAAACCGTTCTCACGCAACATCTCCAGGACAACCAAGGTGTGTGCTTGCGATACGACGACTGTGGGGGCAACACGTCGGAGCTGGAGTGCAGCAAGCCCGCGATCGGCCAGCATGGTGTCCAGCACCGTCGTGTCGTCGCTGCGGATGTATGCCGCGACGGTACCCACTCGCGTCTGTCCGTGACGGCGGGCGACATCGCCCACAAGGTACTCCAGTGGCTGGGGGACCGGCGTCCGGCTTGCGTCCTGCAAGGCGCTGAGGACCTGTCCGGAAGACCACCCGGCGTCCAGGGCACGGCGCACGCTCTGCGGAGAGAAGCGATAGACCGTCGCGCCGCCACGTGACTCGACGTCGGCGACCAGGCGCATGAACTGGGCAAGGCTGCCCTCCAGACGGCCGGGTGCTACGGCCGTCAGATCCGCCTGCAACAGCACGTGCTCCACCGGTGAGGGCAGATGGGTGTTGATCGCCTCTTCTGCGACAGAGGGATCGGCTGTGGCCTCAAATAGCAGACGCCCGGCGGTGCTGAGCGCTCCACGTCCGGTGATCCCCAGCCACTCCGCCTCGCGCAGCACGGCGGCTGTGACCGCCGCGATGATCTCGCCTCGGCGCATGGGCCTGCGCCAGCGGATGCGCTTTTCCAGGCTGGCTAGGTCGGCTGCCTGCCCTGCAGGCAGCTCCGCCAGCTCGGTCAGCACGTCGCCGCGCAACTGACGCATCGGCGGATAGACAACCTCTGCGCTAAGAGCGTTGATGGGGCTACCGCCGCCGGCCGGGACCGTGCCAACCAGATGGGGAGCACGACCCGAGCTCAGCCAGGCCTGGCCGAGTCGCACCCAACGGTTCGCCGAAGGCTTCTGCTGCCAGTCGTCATATCCCGGTGTCGGTGCCCACACGGGCTCTAGTGACCCGTCATCAGCCAGCAGGCCCGCGGCGTAGGCAGTTTCGACCACGAATGCAGCATGGTCCATGTCGACATCGAGGATCGAGGTCAGGCGCTTGAAATCGCGCACCGACAGGCCTCCGGCGCGCAGGACCCGTGGCGGGCGAGGGCCCCAGTCCGCGGCCAACTCGTCCACGAGGCCGAGGAGCTCGGAAGCCTGACCTCCGGCTGCGTCATCGACTGAGGACTGCTCGTAGTTGGTAACGGTCAGTTTCGGTGCGTTCAGCGCCGTCTCACGGTGCAGTCTGCCAGTGCGCAGCCTCAAGGCGACCTCCCGTGGCAGAGCGACGTGTTCGCCGGACAGCGCGATAAGCAGTTGATGGGACAGCAGCCAGGCACCTGCGGCAGCCATCGGCCCACCGGGCGACAGCGTTCCGATGGGCGGTCCCCAGGTGAGCATGTCGAGTATCTTGCGAGCATCGGCAGGTGCTGAGGCGATGACCTGGTCCAGAGCCTCGGGCGAGGCCAACCACGGCGGGGTCGAGCCGGGCAGGTCGGCAATGGCCGGTCCGAGTCCGGCTGGATGGGGCCCGAGCACCTCGGAGACTGCCCGCACCACGTGTAGACCGTCGCCGCTGCGCCACAGCAGCGCGCGGTCCCAGAGCTCGCGGACGAATCCGTCAAGGGATCGGGGCGAGGCGATGAGAAGCTGCGTCGTCATCGCCAGATCGACCGGGTCCGGCCCGACAACGAGCGTCTCAAGGACCTGCAGATGCCCACGGTCGAGCCCGTCCAGTGCCCGTTGAACGCTCGAGCGGGTGCTTGCCCGAGCTGCTAGCGAGGTCAGGTCACTGGGTGCCGGGCGCGCGAGGTCGGGTCGACGTCGGACCAGGGCGCGCAACTGTTCATCACTGCGACCCCGGACGTCGTCGGCGAGGCTCCTGACGGCGGTGGCTGGTCGGGACGAAGAGGTAGACACACGTCATACGGTAGTTGGCCTAGGGGCCCTTGCCTGCCGGTCGGTTCATCGATGCCAAGATAGCGAACACCCACCACGTACTCGCGGAGGAACTGTGCAGGCTCAAAAGCTCTCGTCATATGGCTCTGGCATCTCCGACACTCCGCTGCTCGGCGACACGATCGGGGAGAACCTGGCTCGCACCGTCAAGCGTGTGCCGGATGCCGAGGCGCTGGTGGACGTGCCAAGTGGTCGTCGTTGGACGTACGCCGAGTTCGATGCCGATGTCACCGCGCTGGCGCTGGGCCTGCTGGCGGGAGGCATCGAAGTGGGTGACCGAATCGGCGTTTGGTCACCCAACTGTCCCGAGTGGACGCTGCTTCAGTACGCCACCGCCAAGGTTGGTGCGCTGCTGGTCAACGTGAACCCGGCCTATCGCAGCCATGAGCTGGCCTACGTCCTCGGGCAGTCCGGTATGCGGATGCTGGTGAGTGCAGTGGTTTACAAGACGTCCGACTACCGGGACATGATCAACGAGGTGCGATCGCAGTTTCACGACCTACGCGAGGTCGTCTACATCGGGCATGAGAGCTGGGATTCGTTGATCGCCGCAGGTTCGGCCGCCACGCTGGATCAGCTGGCCGAGCGGATGGCGACCCTGAGCCCCGATGACGCGATCAACATTCAGTACACCTCCGGTACCACCGGTTTTCCCAAGGGCGCCACGTTGAGCCACCACAACATCCTCAACAATGGCTTCTTCGTCGGCGAGCTCATCGGCTATACCGAGCGTGACCGGATTTGTTTGCCGGTGCCTTTCTACCACTGCTTTGGCATGGTGATGGGCAACTTGGCCGCGACCAGCCACGGCGCTTGCATGGTGATCCCCGCTCCGGCCTTCGACCCTGCGGCGACCCTCAAAGCCGTTGAGCAGGAACGCTGTACGAGTCTATACGGCGTCCCCACGATGTTCATTGCGGAGCTGGGACTGTCCGGCTTCGCCTCCTACGATCTGACCAGCCTCAGGACCGGGATCATGGCCGGCTCACCGTGCCCGGTCGAGGTGATGAAGCGCGTGGTGGGCGAGATGCACATGTCAGAGGTCGCCATCTCCTACGGCATGACCGAGACCTCGCCGGTGTCGACCATGACTCGGATGGACGACGACCTTGCCCGTCGGACCGGGACAGTAGGCCGGGTTATGCCACATCTTGAGGTCAAGGTTGTTGACCCGATGAACGGGCGCATTGTTCCGCGGGGCGAGCCGGGAGAACTGTGCACTCGGGGATACAGCGTGATGCTCGGCTACTGGAACGAGCCGGACAAGACGGCCGAGGCCATCGATGGCGCTCGTTGGATGCATACCGGCGACCTGGCCACGATGGACGACGATGGCTACCTGTCGATCGTCGGCCGGATCAAGGACATGGTGATCCGCGGTGGCGAGAACGTATACCCGCGGGAGATCGAGGAGTTCCTCTACACCCACCCCGACATTGCTGATGTTCAGATTATTGGAGTTTCCGACCCTAAATACGGCGAGGAGCTGATGGCCTGGGTCGTGATGCGTCCGGGTGCAGAGCCGTTGTCGGCGCAGCGAGTTCGCACCTTTTGTCAGGGTCGACTTGCGCACTATAAAGTGCCCCGCTACGTGCACGTGGTTGACGGGTTCCCCATGACCGTGACCGGCAAGATCCGGAAGATGGAGATGCGCGCACAGGCTGAGCAGATCCTCGAGCAGGCAGACGAGCGTTCATAGCCGAGGTTCGCTCACAGAGAACTCTCAGTGATCTTTGTGACAGATCACGGACTGCCGGGGGATCCTGAATGGGTAGCGAAAGGAACCTCATGACAGATCAGCCTCCCCAGCAGCCCCTTGACCAGCCATCCGGAAGCCTGGCGGAGGGCCAACCAGCGACCTTGCCGCGGCAAGCCGCAGCAAGCGGCTCTCCCGCTGGCCCGCCGGTGCCTGCCACGTCGAACCTCATGCACCAGGCAACGCTCACCCACAACGGGCGTTGGGCGATCGGCATAGTCGCGGTCGCCCTTGCCTGTTTGATGTTGCTCGGCGTCGGGGTTGCAGGCCTGTTTATGCTGCGTAGCCACAACGTCTTCGGCATGATGGGGCAACAACAGAACCGCTCTTCGCGTAATCAGTTTGGTCAGGGCAACGGCGGAAACGGAAGTAACCCAGCACAGCCAGGTGTGCCACGTGCGCCCGGTATGCGTGGTGGTCGGGCCATGGGTGGGTTGGGGAGCCTCTTGGGCAGTTCGGCTTTGCACGGCAATGTGACCGCGACTGTTAACGGCTCGCCCCAGGCCTTGGTGTTCCAGCGTGGCCTGGTCACTGCGATTAGTGCCACCTCGATCTCGCTGCAGAGTTCGGACGGCTTCACTGGCACCTACGGCCGCACGGCCCAGACCAGCATCAGGACGGAAGTGCCCGTCACTGGCGGGCAGGCGCTCGTTCTGGCTCGTGCCTCCGACAAGGTGGCCATCACGATCATGTCGACGCAGGCCAATACGGGTGTCGGGCCGACCAGCTAGCGCGACGGGCCGTATCGTCGCGATGTGAGCGAGTTGCCGAGCGGCGAACAGTGGACCATCCGACATGGTGATCACCAAGCAGTGGTGGTCGAGGTCGGTGCAGGCCTGCGTTCTTATGTCTTTGGCGGCGGTGACGTCCTGGCCGGCTACCCCCAAGACTCCCGATGCTCGGCAGGACGTGGCCAACTGCTGATGCCGTGGCCCAACCGGATCCGCGACGGTCGGTACACCTTTGCTGGCCGGGGCCACCAACTCGCACTCACCGAGCCGGATCGCGTCAATGCCATGCACGGGCTGGTGCGCTGGGCGATCTGGTCGGTTCTGGAGCAGGCCGAGGATTCCGTCACATTGGGATACAGGCTGCGTCCTCAGCCAGGCTGGGAGTGGAGCCTGGACCTTTCGGTCACGTACGCCTTGACGGCTGCAGGGCTGACCGTGACTCCTTGCGCCCGCAATGTCGGGACCGAGGCTGCTCCGTTCGGTTTTGGTGCGCACCCCTATCTCAGCGTCGGTGAGGACCGCGTCGACGAGGTGGAGATCACGATACCTGCGGCTGCCGTTCTCGAGGTGGATGAGCGTCTGCTCCCCCTGGGGTTGGCTGCTGTGGATGGCACCGAGCGGGACTTCCGGCAGCGCAGAAGGCTGGGAGGTCTAGTCCTGGACACCGCATTCACCAACATCGTCGGCGACTCGGATGGCTGCTGGCGGGTCAGCCTCGCGCACCCGCGCACGGGCCGCGTGGTCAGTCTGTGGGCGGACGTGGCGGCCTACCAGTGGTTACAGGTCTTCACCGGTGACTCGTTGCCGCTGGCGTCACGGCGTGTCAGTGGCATCGCGGTGGAACCGATGACTTGCCCGCCGGACGCCTTCAACTCCGGGCACGACCTGCTTGTCCTTGAGCCGGGGCAGGAGTTCGCCGCGCCCTGGGGGATCACGCCGGGCTGAGCTCTGCCGCCCCCGCCCCCGGTGCTGTGATGCCGTTGGCCTGGTCTGGGATCCGGCGCTCGACCGCCAGCGCAATGACGGCCATCACTGCACAACCAAGGATCAGCAAGGCGATGAACTCCACATTGAAGCGAGCGCCGAGCATTACACCGGCCAGCACTGGCCCGGTGATAGCCGCCACCTGGAACGCGCCAGCCATGACAGCGTTGTAGCGGCCGCGCAGATGGTCTGGCGAAAGATCGTTGGTGATCGCCGGGATGGTGGGCTGAAGCAGGGTCTCACCGAGTGCGAACACCGCGCTGCCGAAAATGACCAGCGTGGCCGCCGACAGGCTGCCAGGGAACAGGCCGGACAGACCGGTCATCAGCCACGACAGCGCCCACAACGTCGCCAGGACGAGGATCACTCGGGTGCGCCGACGGCCCTGGATGCGCTGAAGCACCAACAGTTGCAAGATGACGATGGTGGCCGTGTTGGCAGGAACTTGCCATTGCGCGGCAGATCGTTCCAGAACGACGCCAACGAGGAACGTTCACCTACGGGGGACTTCACCGGAGGAGTATGGCGAGGCTGCCGGTAATCCTCAAACCAGTTCGAGTCTGGGACCGGTTCCTGGCCTCGGCACCAAGGGCGCTGACCCAACTGTTTTGGCGTTAGCGACTAGCCTTAAGGTCAGCGCAACGTGCGCCATCGCGCCGACCCCTCCTGTGGGGCGGCGGGCGAGACATGAGCAAGAGGTGGGCTGTGCCTACAGGCAAGGTTAAGTGGTACGACGCCGAGAAGGGTTTCGGCTTTCTCAGCGATGACGAAGGCACCGACGTCTTTTTGCACGCGGACGCGTTGCCCGAGGGCGTCGCGACGCTCAAGGGCGGCACGCGGGTGGAGTTCGGCGTAGTCCAAGGCAGGCGCGGGGCGCAGGCGCTTTCGGTGCGGGTCCTGGACCCGATGCCGTCGATGGCAGCATCGGTGGCGGCCAAGAACCGCACCTCGCCGGAAGATCTGACAGTCATCCTGGAGGACGTCATCAAGCTCCTGGACAGCGTCTCCACCACGCTGCATCGCGGCAGGTATCCCGACAAGGCCACGGCCGCCAAGGTCGCCAAGGTGCTGCGCGGGATCGCTGGACAGCTCGAGACGGGTGCTTGAGGCGTGGTCATCAAAGCGGACTCGATCCTTTTCGCGGCGTTGGACCAGGCTCGTGAGGCCGCCCAAGATATCGCAGAGCCGGGCACGGTTGGCGAGCACCTTGGCGTCGTGATGGATGACGAGCGCCTCGCCACCCACTACTTCGCGTGCACCGCCAGGGCGTACCCGGGATGGCGTTGGGCGATCACCATCGCACGGGTGCCACGCGGCAAGAAGGCCACGATTTGTGAGACCAACCTGGTGCCGGGTGATGGCGCGCTGCTGTCGCCTGAATGGTTGCCCTATGACCAGCGGTTGGCTCCGGGCGACCTCGGGGCAGGGGACGTTCTGCCTTACATCGAGGAGGACCAGCGCCTCGAGCTGAGCCTTGAAGCCACCGGTGATGAGGACATTGACGAAGCCACGCAATGGGAGCTCGGGCTCGGTCGCAGACGTGTCCTGTCAGCAGAGGGCCGCGAGGAAGCAGCCGAACGCTGGTATCGCGGAGAGGCGGGTCCCACCTCTCCGGTCGCCGAAAAAGCGACGGCTCCCTGCTCAACGTGTGGTTTCTTCCTGCCGATGGCGGGTGCGTTGAGGTCTTTTTTTGGTGTATGCGCCAACGCCTGGTCTCCCTCAGACGGTCACGTCGTGAGCTTTGACCATGGTTGCGGTGCGCACAGCGAGGTTGACGTGATCCGCGAGGACCCTAAACCGGCCGAGGAACCCGTTCTTGACGAGTTCGCCTTTGATGAGGTCTGAACACCGCAGGCACTGACTGCCTCACGTGTGGCTGGTAGGCCCATCGCTCGGGCGCTGGGCACGTGCCGGGAGATGGGCGCCTGCCGCGTTGCCGCGGCCGCGACGGACATACAGCAGGGCGAGACCGCCGCCGGCAATGCCAGCGGCGCACGTCCAGGGCCACCACGCCCGCTGACCCTGATGCAGAGTTGGCACTAGGACACAGACCACGAGTGCCACGACCCAAAGCGCCATCCCGATCTCGATCATTCGCGCGGCGTCGCTGGTTAGGGGCTGCGGGTCGTCGGGGCTCACTTGACCAACCCTATGCGTCCCCGATCGGGGAATGCTGACGACGCTCTAGGCTAGGCGCCATGCCTTCGACTCTCGCCCCCAAGAAGATCGTCTCCCTCTCCGGCAAGAAGGCCAGCGCAGCACATGGCGCGCTCGACTCGTTCTTCAAGATCAGTCAACGAGGCTCGACGGTGTCCCGGGAGGTCCGCGGAGGCTTCGCCACGTTCTTCACGATGGCCTACATCGTCGTGCTCAACCCGCTGATCATCGGTACTCAGGCCGACTCGACTGGTGCCTTCCTGGGCGGTGGGGGCCACCCCAACCTGGCGATGGTCGCGGCGGCGACTGCTTTGGTGGCTGGCGTGATGACCCTGTTGATGGGCATGGTAGCCAATTTTCCGCTCGCGCTCGCGACGGGGCTCGGACTCAACGCGTTTGTGACCTTCGGCATCGCCAAGCTACCGGGGATGACCTGGCCCGACGCCATGGGGCTGGTTGTTCTTGAGGGCCTCATCATCACAATCCTGGTACTGACCGGCTTCCGCAAGGCTGTATTCCATGCAATCCCCTCCGCGCTGAAGACCGCCATCAGCGTCGGTATAGGGCTGTTCATCACGATCATCGGTCTGGTCGACTCCGGTATCGTCCGTCGCCCGGCCGTCGGTCCCGTGCCGGTCGAACTGGGAGTTGGCGGTTTCCTGGCCGGCTGGCCAACCCTCGTCTTCGTCGTCGGCCTGCTCTCGATCATCGTCATGATGGTCAAGAAGGTGAAGGGCGCGATTCTGATCGGCATCGTCGGCAGCACAGTGCTGGCCATTCTCTTGGAAGCCGTGGTCCGGATTGGTGGCCAGGTGGACGCTACGGGCAAGATGGTCAACCCCACCGGCTGGGGACTGAACATCCCGAAGTTGCCCGCCAAGCTCATGGACGTGCCTGACTTCGGACTGCTGGGCCAGTTCTCTCTGCTCGGCTCGTTCGCCAAGATCGGCGCCGTGTCGGTGGTCCTGCTCGTCTTCACCCTGATGCTTGCCGACTTTTTNNCAGAAGATCCTCATCGTCGACTCGCTTGCCGCCGCAGCCGGCGGCGCGGGCGGGGTGAGTAGCAACACTGCCTACATCGAGTCGGCCGCCGGGGTCGGCGAGGGCGCGCGAACCGGCTTGGCCTCCGTGGTGACAGGTCTGCTGTTTCTAGTCGCCACGTTCTTGTCGCCGTTGGTCTCGGTGGTCCCTTATGAGGCTGCGACTCCGGCCCTGGTCGTGGTCGGGTTTCTGATGATGCAGCAGGTCAGGGGCATCGCATGGGACGACCTTGAGATCGCGATTCCGGCGTTTCTGACCATCGTCCTGATGCCATTCACCTACTCGATCACGGCTGGCATCGGCGCGGGCTTCGTCGTGTTCGTCCTGCTCAAGATCGTGCTCGGCAAGGCCGCGGCAGTGCACCCGCTGATGTGGGCCATCTCCGCCATGTTCGTTCTCTACTTCGCGATCGACCCGATCAAGGGCCTTCTCGGCGTGCACTGACGCTATGGAATAGTTAGCATGGGTAATGAGTTAGGCTAAGTAGCCGTCGAAAGGAACTCATTGCCACCCAGAACCCGAACGACCACTCGCCCAGCCACGACGAAAACAACAGCTCGGACAACTCAGAGCGTGTACTCCCCGTCGCTCGCGCACCTGGCCAGCGACCTTCGCCTGGCGTGCATGAGAATCAGTCGACGGATCCGTTTTGAGAGCACTCAGCTGGTCGCGCCCCACCAATTCAGCGTCATGGCGCGACTGGAGGACAAGGCTCTGACCCCGCGCGCCCTGGCCTCGATCGAGTGTGTCAGCCCTCCGAGCATGACCCGCACGGTCTCGGGCTTGGTTGAGCGTGGGCTCGTTGTCCGCCAAGATGACCCTCAGGATGGCCGTCAGGTCTTTGTGTCTTTGACCGCACAAGGGTTGTTGACCTTGAAGGAGACTCGCCGCAAGCGCGACGCCTGGATGGCAACCAGACTCAAGGGGATCAGCGCAGAGGAGCGCGAAGTGCTGGTGGGAGCCAGCGCGATCCTCACACGGTTGGCCAGCGAATGAGCCCCACGTTCTCTTCTCTTTCTGTCTACAACTACCGCGTCTTCGCCGCTGGTGCGCTCATCTCCAACACCGGGACCTGGATGGGCAGGGTCGCTCAGGACTGGCTGGTTCTGACAATGCTGACCCCGCACTCATCGGTTGCCCTCGGGATCGTGACGGGGTTGCAGTTCGCGCCGTTGGCGATCTTTGGGCCGCTCGCGGGGATGATCGCGGACCGCTTCCCGAAACGTCGTATCCTCTTCGCCACCCAGAGCGCGCTAGCCCTGACCTCGCTGCTCACCGGAGTTCTGGTGGTGACCGGGTCCGTCCGGCTCTGGCAGATCTTCGTGCTGGCCTTCGTCCAGGGCATCGCGTCAGCGCTGGACAACCCGGCACGCCAGACTTTCGTCTCTGAGATGGTGCCGCACGAGTCGTTGAGCAATGCCGTAGGCCTCAACAGTGCTTCCTTTAACGCAGGACGTCTGATCGGGCCGGGTGTTGCGGGCCTGGTGATTGCTGCGGTTGGCACAGGTCCGGCCTTCTTCCTGAACACCCTCAGCTTTGTGGCGGTGCTGGTCGCCCTCGCCAGGATGCGGGCGGGCGAACTGAACGTGACCCTCCCCCATCGTGGGAAGGGACAGATCCGCGAGGGCTACCGTTATATCCGCGGTCGTCCCGACATCATCTTGATCATGGCGCTGGTGTTCGTCCTGGGCACGTTCGGGATGAACTTCCAGATGACTACCGCGCTCATGGCAACGGTGGTCTTCCACAAAGGCGCAGGGGCGTATGGGCTTCTGGGCTCCATCATGGCGATGGGCTCATTGTCGGCAGCACTGCTCTCGGCGCGCCGCCCGAACCCGCGCCTACGTGTCCTTTTGATCGCGTACGCCGCGTTCGCTGTCGCCGCCACGGTGCTCTCCTTCGCCCCTTCCTACGACTGGTTCGCGCTCTTGCTCATCCCGGTTGGCCTTAGTGCGCTCACGGTCATGACCACGGCGAACTCCATGGTCCAACTGACCGTCCCACCGGCGATGCGTGGGCGGGTTATGGCGCTCTACATGGCCGTATTCATGGGCGGCACCCCCTTGGGTTCGCCGCTGATCGGCTGGATCGGAGCGGCGTGGGGGCCGCGCTGGACGATCCTGGTGGGCAGCCTCGCCACGGGTCTGGCTGTCCTTGGTGCCATGCTGTATCTCGTGCGCAGCCAGGACATGCGCGTGACCTACCACAGCCGGCAGCGGCCCCGGTTCACGGTCGTGCGCGGTCAGATCGGCGAACCGGTGCCGGAGGTGGCCAGTTGATGACACCCAAGTTTCGTCGGGTGATCGTCCTTGTTGCGTTGGCCGCCATGTTGTTGGCAGTCTTGGGGGGCCAGCTCGTGCATTTCTGAGGACCCGCAGACACCTCGGAGCTTTGTTGACGGTGTAGTGTCCCGCCACGTTGAGCACCGGTTTGGCTGGCGGGGGCTTAGCTGAGTGAGTAACTGCCGAGCGTGTCCACCTTGAACCAACCAGCGCTGAAGCTTTCTGTTCAGGATCTGCAGGGAGCCGGTGATCAGGCTGGGGTGTCACCCGTTGAGCGAGTTCATCCCGTTTCTTGACCCACGACGTGAAGATCCACATGCTTATCGGCTCCCCACATGATCTATGCGCCTGGTACCCGCCACTGCGCGATCAAGGCCGGCCGACACCTCCCAATCAACGAGTCGCGTTGAGCTGCAGGGTTCCGGTCACCAGGCCCGGAGCCGAAAAGTGCCGGCAGACCAGGTGGGCCGAACATGGAAACCCACTGTGGCGCCCTCGCCGGTCGCACACCTGGGGTCCAGGACAGGGAAGACGGCACGTACACCGCTATTCGAAGCGCACTCCTTGGCGTTAGGGAGTGGGGGTAGCTAGGCAGACCTGCCCAGTGGTCGGCGACCCGGTGCTGGTCGGCGACCCGGTGCTGGTGGGCGAAGCGGTGGCGGTCGGGGCCGGGGTAGGTACGCAAGGGGGTGAGCACGGCGCCGCAGTGGTCGGCGACCCGGTGCTGGTGGGCGAGGCGGTGGCGGTCGGCGCCGGGGTAGACGCGCAGGGCGGCGTAGAGGTCGGCGACCCGGTGCTGGTGGGCGAGGCCGTGCTGGTGGGAACCGGGCTCGTGGGCGAGGCCGTGCTGGTGGGCGAGGCTGTGCTGGTGGGAACCGGGCTCGCCTGAGTTGATGTGGGCGCCGGGGTCGAAGTTGTTGCGGGCCGTGGCAGCACAGGCGCTGAGGTGGGCGCCGGCTTCTGCGATGGCGCTGTCGCCGGAGTCGAGCCGGAGACAGGTTTGCCGGTTGCCGGGTTCAACAGACTGGTTGTCGGCCCCGGAGTACTTGACGCCACGGCAACGGGGGTCAGATCGAAGGCTGGTAGTGCAGTGAATCCATGCCGATACGCGTTGGCGATCGAAATCACCATCTGGACGTAGGAGTCCGAATGGTTGTATCGCATGATCGACGAACTCAGGTCTGCCGGGCGGCTAAGGTCACTGTGACCGGAGCAGAGGTAGACCGCGGTTGTGGCAGCGGCGTCGGTAATGTCCTGCGGGTTCTTGACTCCGTCACCGTTGGCGTCGACGCCTACCGCCGCCCACGTGCTGGGAAGGAACTGCATCGGGCCCACGGCGCGGTCATATACGGTGTCCCCGTCCAGCCGTCCATGGTCCGTGTCGAGGATCATGGCGGTGCCGTTCGTACCGTTCAGCTGCAGACCGATGACCCCCGGTTGGTCCACGCCGGAGGAGTTCAACTGGCTGCCGCCGAAGCGCCCATGATCGCTTTCGACCCGTCCAATGGCCGCCAGCAGCGCCCAGTCGATGTGGCAGCTCGGGTCTGATGAGTTGATCAAGGTGGCGGCCTTGTTGTACCCCTGCAGGGCGCGGAGCGGAATTCCGTTGCTGTCAAGGGTCACCATTGATGAGCTACCGGATACGACGCCCACTGGCAGCATCGATGCCAGAGGCCCTGCTGCTGCAGCTGCCACCGGTGTTGTCGGTGCCGCTGGCACTGAGCCTGGAGCTGTCATTCGGTACAGGAGACCGGCCAACGTCTGTGCTGAGACGGGCGGGGTCAGCGCGATGTCGGGCACCACGACCGCAGGCTTGTTGCTTGACGCGTCTTCAGTGAACATGTTGCTCGGTGCTGCCGAGGAGGAGAGTACGATGCCGCCACTGATCAAGGCGACAGCAGGAAGCGATGCGCAGATCTTGCGCAAAGGCAATGTGATTGTTCGCACTCGACGGACCTTGGCCATGACTCTCCTGTTGTCGAACCCCTCGGCTCAACCTTTATAGCGGTGGGTGTTAACGATCGGAACCCTAATGCATCCACCAGTACTCGAGATGGAGACCAGGTGGGCTTTCCGTATCGGGTGTGAACCCCATACGGGCACAACTCAACTACCCCAATGCGGCCACTGTTGACAGGAGCACGGACCTTGGGAGAACCCGTCGGTTCATGTAGTGACGTGATTCACGCTATCGGTATTCACCTTTACGTGGTGCCGGGCTCGTCGGTAGGGCAATAGGTCCTGAAGAAGCCTCAGACCTATGGTCGATGACCACGAGTGACATGACCGAAGGTGGATCGAACGGGGTTGGATCCAAGATCCATTGTTGGACCCGAGACCGGTCGACTGACCACCGCTGTGCCGGTCGTGTTGCTGGCGCCACTGCCATGGCCGGCGGCAGCAGCGCCAAGCCGGAGGCGGTCCAAGCCACGCTGACACCTAAAGCGACCGTCGTGCCCGCCGAAGCGCTGACCGGGCTGGGGTCGGTCCCGATCGGTCCGGTGGTCGCTGTCATGGTCGATGACACCGAGGTGGGCCGGCCCTCGATGGGCCTGGATAAGGCCGATGTGATCTACATCGAGGAGGCCGAGGGTGGACTCTCCCCGATGGTGGCTGTGTTTGCCAGTGCCAAGCCCCAGGTTCGGCTGGTCCGCAGCGTCCGTATTTGCGACCCGCAGCTGCTTTGGGCGCCTACGGCGGGACCATTGGAGGTTGCCCCTGGCGCTGGTGCAACGCCCTGCCAACGCTGGACCGCTCGGGTTCTTGTTAAGGATCAGTTGAGTCAAGGCAACGGCATGCCTGACAGTGGTGTGGCCTCCCGCGGATTGCACGCGGAAGATGAGCGTGCGGTCAGTGGGCAACGACATGATCCGGTCATGTCATCGGCACAGGAGTTGCCGCTCCCTTCGCGGCCTCCCGTTCGAGGACTGCCACATCGCAAGACCAACTTCATGGAGCAGTTTCAGTTGAACTGCGTCCGCGCGGTCGCTGCCGCAGCAGACTGCCTCAACGGCGATTCTTCCATCGACGCTGATGGCGCAGAGTACACGGCCGTCGGCGGCCGGCCCCATCCTGGTGGTCTTGGTCAGTGGTGACCTGCGCTCCTGCTGGCTGAACTCGATGGCACTGGCGCGATACGGCTTTGCGGATGATCCGACCGGGTTGCTCTGCGAGGAGGACAGTTTCGCCGTTCGTTCGTGCGCGGACGACACGTGGTCGCAGTCGGGGACGTGGCCGACCTGGCGATCTGTGAGATCGATCCGTTCGCCGCATCTGTGGCCGACCTGAGACGCATGCCCGTGGCCGCGACGCTACTCGGCCGCCGCTTCACGCACAACGCGCTGTGAACCGGTTGGCCCAGGGGGCTCGTCGTCGGATGCGGTTGGCGACTTCAAGTGGCGCGCCCCGAGCTCGGTCAGGCCGGGTTGAAGGTCAAATTGCTGAAGGAGTCATGACCTGACTCGGACGACCGCTACTGGCAGCACCTGCTAGCCCCGAACCAGCCTATTCGCGGCACCTGGTCACCGAACCCGGCCTCGGCTACCGCTTCGAACCCGCAGAGACAAATGTCCAACAACCACTTCCGAGCGCACATCGGCAAGTCGCACCCGTGGTGGCATAGAGTGCCTTCAGATGATGCGCGTGGGACGTCCGTGTCAGCCCTTTAGCTGCGGTGAACGCGGTGATCTGCGCCGACGCACACAGGGTGCCCCGATCAGAGTGGAACACGCCCTTCTCCTTCTCCAGCAGGTTCCCGCGAAGCATAGATGGCCCCAGTGTCGACACCCTGGCCTGGCCACGCGAGCACCATGGCCGCAAGTACTACAGCGGAATGTGCCTGTATACCGCCGAGGGTCGCCTGCTCGCTCAGCCGAAGCGTTGTGGATCTCCGTGGACGCCGCGACGGTTCGTCCGATGTGAGCTCGGGCTCAGATTGCAGTCACTGGGTGCCCCAGGCCACCGAGCAGTCCGGAATGGCCAGGATGCTCAGGACACGCTGCTCGGCCAGTCCGCACACGAAGACGTTCACCAATGCGGTTCTGTCCTCAACACGGTTGACTTGGACAGAGTGCTCGCTCATGATCTCCCTTTCGCGACGGGGTTGAGACGGGCCGCTGTATGGTCGTCACGCACCTCGCAGCGACGGATCTTTCCCGTCTGCGTTTTTGGCAGATCACCGATGATGTGGACGACGCGTGGGTATTTGTAGGCAGCCAGCCGCTCTTTGGTGAATGCGATTAGTTCCTGCTCCGTGGCTGATGTACCGGTCTTCAGGGATACGAAAGCAACGACGGTTTCACCCCGGTACTCATCCGGCTGGCCGACCACGGCGGCCTCATGGACCGCCGGATGTTCGTACAGGACGTCCTCGACCTCGCGCGGCCAGACCTTATATCCGGAAACGTTGATCTGGTCCTTGAGTCGGTCCACGAGATAAACCCAGCCACGTTCATCCATGATGGCCACGTCGCCGGTCCGAAGCCTGCCGCCCGGCATCGCATGGTTGCTGGCCTCCGGGTTGTTCCAGTACCCCGGGATAATCTGCGGGCCGGACAACTCCAGCTCACCTTGAGTACCCGGTGGCACTGGAGCGCCATTATCGCCCAAAATGCGGGCCACAATATTCGGCAGTGGAACCCCGACCGACAAAGTCCCGCTCGCCGCATCCACCGGCGCCTCAGCTCCCGGCGGAACGGCGATCACGCCCGAGGTTGTTTCCGTCATGCCATAGGCGTTGTGAAGGTACACACCGAAGCGCTTCTTGAACCTCTTCACGGTGGCTGGAGGGATCGGAGCCCCACCGGAGTACAGAGTCTTGACGGTCGCGAAATGGTCGGCGCTGGCCTGCGGGAGTTCAAGGATGGCGTTGAACACGGTGATGGAACCGATGGTGTAGGTCACTTTGTGCTTGGCGAAGGCCTCCAGCACAACTTCCGGGTGAAAACGGCCTGTGAACACCAGCGTGGTGTCGGTGATCAGCGAGATCGCCCCGTTGATCACGGCGGCCATGATATGGAACAACGGTGCCACGGCCAGTACGACGTCGCCGGGTGCCAACTGCGCCCATTCGGCGAATGTCGTGGCGACGCTGAGAACGTTGCCATGGGTGTTCATGGCGCCCTTCGGGGGTCCGGTTGTTCCGGACGTGTAGGTAAGGAACGCGACGTCATCCTTGGTCAGGGCAATATTGGCAGGCCGTAACCCGTCAAAATCGCGGATCAGGGCCGCAACATCACCGTCCGCTGCAGGAGCGGGACGGTCGGTTCGGTCAAAGACGCGAGGATCATTGCGAGTCTGGAAGTCCAGTGCGGAGGTGCTGATCAGCCAGCGGACCGTGCTGCCCGCGAGCGTCTCAAGAGTTTCCTTCACGACTGTGTCGTCGCAGATGATGCCGATGGCCCCTGAGTCATCGATCAGCCGGCGCAACTCGCTGCGCTTGTACATAGGGATCAGCAGCAGGGCTGTTGCGCCCAGTTTCCAAAGGGCAAGCAGCGTGAGCGCATATTGGGGGATGTTCTGCAGGTAGATGCCCACCCGGTCACCGCGGTTGGTGCCGCGAGCTTCCAGGCCTGCCGCCAGAGCATCGGATGCGCGATCAACCTCGGCAGCCGTCATGATGCCGTCGAAGTAGCGCAGGGCTGCGCGATCCGGATTCGCCGCTACCCGGGCTCTCCACGCCTGCACGATGGATTCATGCTTCTCCCTCTGATACCTATCAATACCCACCAAGTACTCCGCGACACAGGGGCGCTCGATAGGGCTGACGGCCGGGACAATGGTTGTGTCAATGGTCATGGGCGTGCTCTCCTGGGGAATTGGTGCCAGCGCTTGGCGTGGCGAGGCAGACCGGAACGATGGCGGTGACATGCACCGCAACGTCGGTGTGCGCGCTCGGCACAACCCAGTGGCTACTGGTGGCCCGGACTGCTGGGGATGAAGTGCGCTACGTAAGCGGACACAGCGCGCTGCGGTACCGGCCCAGGTCTATGTGGCGCCGACGGATCAGGCGATCACTAGTTCGCCGGACTCCCTGCAGGTGCACAAGTTTCATCACGGTCCTCATCGGTCCTGGCAGTAGCACCGGCCCACTGTGGGGTGGTTGCTGCGACGTTAACGAGCCAGGTCTCTCGGTCGCTCTGGATGGCTAGCGCCAAGATAACCGAAGGCGAACGATATGTGTCAAGAAAGGGACGAGATTCTCAGCCCTCGGGACGAGTCGCTCCGAGGGCTTCGGCGCGCGGCAGCGAGCTAGGCGAAGTCACGGTTTACCGGAACGGCGAGGTCGTCGATGCGTTTCATGTGCGACAGTTCGACTCCGACGGACGCGTTCTCTTCGCTCCGATCCCACGTAGGAGCGACATGGCTTGGGCTCACGCCGAAGATGGCACCCGACTGTTCTACGAGTTTGTTGGCGCCGGCGACCCGTTGCTGTTGGTCAACGGCCAAGCCCGCGACCACCACATGTGGGACCGCGTCGTTACGGACTTCAGTGCCCATCACCAGGTTGTGTTGGTCGACCTGCGGGGCACGGGCGCGAGCGACAAGCCCGATGTACCGCCATACTCCACGCAAGGCTTCGCCGCCGATCTGGTGGCCGTACTGGATGCCGCGGGGATCAGTCGGGCGCACGCCTACGGGTTCTCGATGGGCGGTCGAGTGTGCCAGTGCTCGGCGTCGAGTACGCGGAGCGGATCGGCGTTGGTACTGGGGGCCACCACGCCCGGGGACGCCCACGGCATCGCGCGGGCAGCCGACGCCGGCGCCGTCCTGAGTGCGCCGCCGTCACCGGAGCGGTCCGACGCATGGTCAAGCTGATGTACGGCTCCGACTGGATCGCCGATCACCCCGAGGTGCTGGTCTCGGCGGACCCGATCCCGCCGCACGCGCAGCGGCAGCACTTTCTGGCCAGCCAGGGTCACGACGCGTGGGACCGGCTGCCCGAGATCACCGCGCCGACACTGCTGATCCACGGCAGCGACGATCTCGTCAACCCGACCGCGAACACGCCGCTTATGGCCGGGGAGATCTCCGGCTCGCAGACGTGCATCGTGGGTGGAGCACGGCACGGGTACTTCGAGGAGTACCGCACACAGTCCTCGCGCGTCGTCTTGGAGTTCCTGGCGCGGCACCGGATCCGCTAAGAGTCAGCGCGCTGGTCGGGTCCACGAGTGTGGACTTCGTCCGGGACCCGAAGATGGCACGCTTTGTCCGCACGGTTGGCGGGCAGCACATCATCGCGGCTGACGGCGCCTGGTGGCCAAGCCCAACGTAATCGCGCAGTACTGCCAGGTCACTGCCGACCACTCCGACATCGACGTCAACGGCAACCCCTCGATGTACACCCACTCAGTGGGATCTGGTGGCGTTGTGCCGTTCCGGGGCGGCAAGCGGATTGAGGGCACCTGGTCGCGAGCCAGCAATGGCGCCCCCACGCTTTTCCAGGACAGCGCCGGCAAACCGCTGCTGCTCGCCCCGGGAGGCACCTTCGTGGCCCTGGTACGCCCGGGGGCACCCGCCTGATCAGCTGATCTGAGCCACGACGTACTCGATGCATGCAATGAGTTTTGAGACGTCCTCGGGTTCGACGGCCGGGAACATACCCACGCGCAGCTGGTTGCGTCCCAACTTGCGGTAGGGCTCCACGTCCACGACACCGTTGGCGCGAAGTGCCGCGGCCACCGACGCAGCGTCAACCTCGTCGGTGAAGTCGATGGTCCCCACGACCAAGGAGCGCGCGGACGGGTCAGCGACGAACGGCGAGGTGTACGCCGTGGCCTCGGCCCACGCGTACAGCCGGCTGGAGCTGTCGGCCGTGCGCTTCACGGCCCAGTCCAGACCGCCCTGGTCGTTGATCCAGCTGATCTGGTTGGACAGCAGCGCCAGGGTCGAGACCGCGGGGGTGTTANNGATCTCATCGACCCGGGCCAGGGCCGCAGGGGAGAAGGCTGCCAGCCAGAGGCCCCCGTCGGCCGCGAAGCATTTCTGCGGCCCGAAGTAGTAGACATCTGACTCGGCGATGTCTAGGGGCAGACCGCCGGCCCCCGAGGTGGCATCGATAAGCATCAGCGCACCGGCGTCGGCGCCCGCAACCCGCTTCACCGGTGCCATGACCCCGGTCGAGGTCTCGTTCTGCGCCCATGCGTAGACGTCGATGCCAGCTTCGGCACGTGGCGCGGGCAAGGTGCCGGGTTCGCCCTTGATGATCGTCGGGTCGCCCAGGAAGGGAGCCTTGTCGGTGACTGCGCCGAACTTGGCCGAGAACTCGCCGAATGCCAGGTGCTGGGCTCGAGCGCGGACCAGGCCGAAGGCAGCTATGTCCCAGAAGGCTGTCGAGCCGCCATTGCCAAGGACTATCTCGTAGCCCTCGGGCAGGTTGAAGAGATCGGCGAGCCCGCTGC
>PMJN01000391.1 GCA_003157445.1 Micrococcales bacterium | reverse complement strand
GCCTTCTTTAGACGCAGCCCACGTTGAACAACGGCGCCATGGTCGGCGGCCATCTCGATCGCGCCGGGGTAGCCGAGGAAGTCTGGTGCGTGCAGCAGAAAGATGTGCAGCGCGTGACTCTCGATCCACTCACCGCAGTAAAGCAGCCGGCGCATCAGCCGCAGTTCCTCCGGAACCGTCACGCCGCAGGCGTCCTCGATCGCCAGGCACGAGCTCATCTGATAGGCCACCGGGCAGATCCCGCAAATGCGGGCGGTGATATCAGGTGGCTCCGTCCACGCCCGACCGCGCAGGAAAGCCTCGAAGAACCGTGGTGGCTCGAAGATACGTAGCTCGACATCGGCCACCAGGCCGTCGCGCACGACGACGTGCATGGCACCCTCACCCTCGACCCGGGCCAGGGTGTCCACCTTCAGGACGTGATCGCCCTGGGTGAGCTTGTGAGTCATGGAGCCACCTCCTCGTGTCGCGCGCTCTCGGTCCTGAACGGTTCGGCGCCGGCGTTGAAGGTGCGGAAGATGCGCAGCGTCTGTGACTCATCCATGCCGAGCACACGAAGCCGGTCAGCTAGGGACTGGGTGTTTGCCGTGTCCTGCGGGCCGAAGCAGCCGTAGCAGCCGCGCGAGTAGGCCGGGCAGAGGGCGCCGCAGCCGGCCTGGGTGACCGGGCCGAGGCACGGCGTGCCATGAGCGACAGTGACGCAGATCGCGCCGCGCCGTTTGCACTCGACGCAGACGCTGTAGGACGGAATGCGTGGATGGCGGTCCTGGACGAAGGCGGCGAGAACCTCCAGGAGCTGGCTGGAGTTGACAGGGCAGCCGTGCAGCTCGAAGTCGACGCTCACGTGCTCGGAGATCGGTGTGGAACGCTCGAGAGTCTTCACGTACTCCGGGTGGGCGTAGACGATGGAGCGGTATTGCGAGACGTCGGCGAAGTTACGCAGAGCCTGGATGCCGCCGCTGGTGGCGCAAGCACCGATCGTGATCAACCGGCGTGAGACCTTACGGATCTCGCAAATCCGCTCGGCGTCGCTGGCCGTGGTCACCGAGCCCTCGACCAGCGATACGTCGTAAGGACCCTCGACCATGGCGCGAGTGGCTTCGGGGAAGTAGGCGATCTCGACCGCTCCGGCCAGCGGGATGAGTTCGTCCTCGCAGTTCAGCAGGGTCAGCTGGCATCCGTCGCATGAGGCGAATTTCCAGACAGCCAGCTTGGGTCGGCTACGGGCTGACTCGTTCACGGCCATGTCATAACTCCCTTACACCGATCAGGCCAGCGACCCTGGCGTACGGGAGCACCGGGCCGTCGAGGCAGACGAACAGCTCGCGATACTGGCAGTGCCCGCACAGGCCGACCCCACAGCGCATATTGCGCTCGAGGGAGACCCTGACACGGTCGGGGCTCAGCCCGCGTTTGATCAACGCCATGGCCGTGAAGCGCATCATCACCTCGGGACCGCAGACCAAGGCAAGAGCTGACCGGGGATCGAACCCTGCCCGCGCGATAAGCGTCGTCACCAGGCCGACCCGTCCGGTCCACGATGGTGTTCCATAGTCGACGGTGACCAGCACCTCGACCCCCAGGTTCTCCCAACGTTTCAGCTCGTCGGTGAAGAGCAGGTCTTCGGGGGTGCGAGTGCCGTAGAGCAATACCACCCGGCCGTATCGTTGCCGGTGGCGCAGCACGTCGAGCATTGCGGGTCGAAGTGGTGCCAGACCGATGCCTCCGGCGACCAGTACGACGTCCGCCCCGGCCCCGTCTTCGACATCCCAGCCTGTGCCGTACGGGCCACGGATGCCCACCACATCGCCGATCTGGGTGCGGGCTAGGGCGTGTGTGACAGAGCCCACGTCACGCACCGTGTGTTGAAGTGGGCCCTCCACCTTGGCGGGGCTGCTGACCGAGATTGGCACTTCTCCGATGCCGAACGCAGACATCATCGTGAACTGGCCGGGGATGAACTCCAGCGGCACCCCGTCTGTGGGTTCGAGCATCATCGTGAAGGTGTCCGCAGTATCTTGACGTCGATCGGCGAGGCGGAAGAGGCGCGGGACCATCGCGCCGCCCGGCAGCATGTGTCGCCCCTCAGCTTGGCGCAGCATCGGTGGCTCCGGGATGGCTGATTACCGTCTCGCTGAGCAGAGGACTGAGCAAGGGATTTGTACTCTTCGTAGTCCCGTAGAGGTCGAGCAGTCGAACCCTTGCGGCCACCAGTCGGTTGAACATTACGTGGGTTACCAGCTTCATGAGCTCGTATCCAAGTTGTGGGTCCTGCTCGCACTTGTCTCGAAGGCAAGCTCCGTCGAAGGAGACCGCACCGGTGGGCTCAACGGCGCGTGCGTCGAATAGCCAGTGGTATGGCGGCACGAGCCAAGACCAGCCGACGACGTCGCCCGCGTCGGCCGTGTCAACCACCATCGTGCCAGCGGCGGGACCGTGCACCTGGAGGGCAACCCGGCCGCGGCGAACCACGAAGAACTGATCAGCCGACTGCCCCTCCCGGAACAAGAACTCACCTGTCTTGAAGCTGACGTTCGTAGCGCACGCGGCCACGACCGCGACCGCCTTAGGGTCCAGCCCTGCGAAGAAGGGGTGGTCAGGAAGGTACTGCTCGATCGTGCGCATGTCAGCCCTCTCCGGAGCGAATGGCCCCGACCTCGGCGGTGATATCGATTGCTGCGGGGCACCACGTGATGCAGCGGCCGCACCCGACGCATCCCGACGTGCCGAACTGATCTACCCACGAGGCCAACTTGTGGGTGGCCCACTGGCGGTATCGCGAACGCACCGATGGCCGGACGCTGCCGCCATGCAGGTAGGAGAAGTCGTTGGTGAAGCAGGAGTCCCACACCCGCCACCGTTCTGTTTGTGTCCCGCTGAGGTCACTGACGTCCTCGACGGAGGTGCAGAAGCAGGTGGGGCATACAAGGGTGCAGTTCGTACACGCAAGACATCGGCTCGCTACGTCGTCCCACCGCGGGTGCTCGGCGTTCGCGTAAAGCAGGTCCCGCAACCCGTCGGTGTCCAGCGACCGCCCCATTCGCTGGGCTGCCTTTGAGCCGACCAGCGCGGCTGCGCACCGATCGGTCCTTGCGGCATTCAGAACTTCGTCCCCAACCGCTCGGGTCATCAGCTCGTCGAGGACGTGTTCGCCGCGGTCGCTGCCGGGCTGGACGAGGAACCGGTGTCCTTCCTGGTCGACCAGTTCGGTGAGCGTGAGGTCAAAGTCCTTGTCCGGCACCGGTCCGGTGCCCATCGATACGCAAAAACACGTACCCCCAGGATCGGAGCAGGTCACGGCGATGATGAAGGTGTTCTCGCGTCGCGAGAGGTATGCCGCGTCGGGCACCGCCCGCTTTGCCAGGACTGTGTCGTGGATCTCGAGTGCGTGCAGGTCGCAGGACCGCACGCCGAGCAGTGCGAGGCGGGGCGCATCGACGTCAGCAGGCTCGACGTCCACCTCCGTTCCGGTCCGGTGTCCGCTCCATAGCAGTTCGCGAGAGGGGAACAGCAGCGACTTCCACCCCTGCGGACCGACGACATAGCCGAATACCGCCCCATCGCCCCGCTCACGCAGGCGGTAGCTGGCGCCGTCCTGGAGATCTCCCACGCCGGCCGGAAGCTGGTCGACAGACTCGATCTCCGCATGGACGACCACACCATCCCGCACGGTCGGTCCCCTGACGGTCCATCCACTCTCGCGGAGCACGTCGATGAGGAGTTGCAATCCGGGAAGGAGTAGGACCATTCCTCTGATGTCGTCCATGAGCACCTCCGCTTTGATCCTCTCGCCGAGAACCCATTGGTCTCAAGGGACCTATGTCCCTGGGTTGAACCACAAAGTCGTGCTGGCCTGGCTCCGCGCGTGGCCAGTGTCCGTCGGTGGCTGCTCGTGGCGTGACCACGGATCGGCGAAGGGAAGCATTGAGGGTTCAATCGAGAACAGGCCAGATGCGTCGGTCACGGTCATCCCTTCAGCTGACTGAGTGGTCCTGCTGTGGTTCCGTCAAGATCATCCTGCCTGCTGCGTTCTACCAGCAGGGTCTTACGGCGCGGCAGTTTGGCAAGTAGTGCGGCCTATTCCGACCAGAGGCGGCCACTGACGCTTGGACGGTCACCGGCCTGGGTTGTCGGTGGCAGGTCATAGCCTCCATTCAGCACTGTGAACAGTGCTCGGAGCAGGGAGATGAAGCTTGTGCAGCGCATTGAAGGTCAGCTGGTCCTGAGCCCGACGGACCTCATCAAACACCTCGCCTGCCCGCACATCACCACGCTGGACCTGGGTGGACATGACGGCTCTGCCGAATCCTGGGCTGCCCGCGACAGACTCGCCCACAGAGGAGCCACCTCGGCCGACGACACGCTCAACCTCGTATTCAGCAAGGGCATGGATCACGAGAGGGCTTACCTGCAGACCCTGCGCCAAGCAGGCAGGTTGGTCATCCAGATCCCCACCCGTTACGACGTGGCTGGTCGGCTCGAAGCGGAGCGGCAGACTCTGGCTGCCATGCGTGCGGGGGCGGACGCGATCTACCAGGCGACGTTCTACGACGGAGGCTGGGGCGGGCAAGCCGACTTCTTGCTGCGCACAGATCGGCCCAGTGGCCTCGGCGCCTGGTCCTATGACATCGCTGACACCAAGCTTGCCCGCCGGCTCAAGGTCCCCGCGCTACTGCAGATGGCAACCTATGCTGAGCGGCTGGCTGAGCTGCAAGGAGGTCACCCAGAGTTCCTCACCGTCATCACCGGCGACGGGGTCGAACGTCCGTGGCGTCTGGCCGATGTCGCGTCGTACTCCCGACGCGCTCGCACCCGCCTGCGCCAGGTTGCTGAAGGCGATCCTGGTGGAGGGCGCCCGCGCACCGAACCTGTGCCCGTGGCCTACTGCTCGCAGTGCCGGTGGAAGACAGCGTGTAGTGATCTGTGGGAAGCGGCCGATGATCTTAGCCTGGTCGCCGGGATGCACAAGGACCATCGACAGACCCTTCTTGAGGCAGGAATCTCGACGGTCGCCGAGCTCGGCATGGCCAATTCCGATGACCTCCCGCGCGGCATCGGCAAGCAGTCCCGGGAGCGACTCGCCCAGCAGGCACGCCTCCAGATGGTCGAGCGCACCACGGGTGCCCCGGCATACGAACTGTTGTCCCCGGAGCCAGGCAAGGGGTTGCTCGGGCTTCCTGCGCCCAGTCCAGGCGATGTTTACCTTGACTTCGAGGGTGACCCTTTTGCTTATGATGGAGCCGGTCGTGAGTATCTCGCTGGTCTGTGGGATCGCGAAGGAACTTTCACCGCGTGGTGGGCGCATAGCTTTAAGCGGGAGCAGACGCTTACCGAGCAGCTCGTCGACGATCTGATCAGTAGGCTCAAGGTCGACCCGAAGATGCACGTCTATCACTATGCGGCTTATGAGCAGAGCGCGCTCAAACGTCTGACCGGCCGTCACGGGACACGTGAGAGCGAACTCGACACCCTCCTACGCGGAGAGCGGTTCGTTGACCTCTACGCCGTCGTGCGTCACGGGATCCGGGTCAGCAAGCCGTCCTACTCGATCAAGAAGCTCGAGGACTTCTACTGGGGACACACGCGCAAGGCGGTCACGCAGACCGAGGTCGCTGACGCCATGACCAGTGTTGTTGAGTACGAACGGTTCCTGGTCGAAGGGGACACCTCGATTCTTGACTCGATCAAGGCCTACAACCGCGAGGATGTTCGTTCCACGCACGACCTGCATGTCTGGCTCGAGGAGCGCCGTGACGAGCTCGAGACCATGCACGGGACGCAGGCCAGGCCCGAAGTGAAGGATGGGGTGGCCAGTGACCAGGCCTCAGCGGCAGAAGAGGCCGAGGCGGCTCTGGCCGCACTGCTGCGCCGAGCCGGGCAGCCCCTGTTGGCAGGGCTCGTGGGCTGGCATCGCAGGGAGGAGCGTCCCAAGTGGTGGGAGTTCTTCCGGGTCGGGGATCTTGACGATGAGATGCTCGTCGAGGACGGCTCGACGATCGGGGGGCTGTCAGCGCCGGTGCAGGTGGGTGAGATCAAGGCTTCGTGGCTGTGGCGCTATGACTTCGAGCCCCAGGACTGCAAACTGTCGGTCGGCGATCGGGCCCACGACGTCGACCAACCGCATGCAGCGTTGGGTGAGGTGGTCGAGTTGGATCCCGTGGCCGGCTACGTCGTTCTAAGACGGGCCAAACGCACCGAGGCGGGCCACCCTCGTGGGTTGGGGCCCAGCGGTCCGATCAACGTCACAGTGCTGCAGTCGTCGATCACTCGGGTCGGCACGCAGGTGCTGGCGGGTGAATCGCCCTTGGGTAGAGCGCTTCTGGAGCGTCGAGTGCCGCGCGAGCTGGTGGCCAGGGTAGGCGAGTCGCCGTCGGAACTCGTGGTCCGCGTGGGGAGGGCCCTGTCGGGGCAGGTTCTGGCGGTGCAGGGCCCTCCTGGCTCGGGTAAGACGACCACCGGTGCCGCGTTGATCCGGGCAATGCTCGACGACGGACTCACGGTGGGGGTCACCGCTTTGTCCCACAAGGTGATCAACAATCTGCTTACCGCTGTGGATCGTCCTGCGTTGCAGAAGACTGATGGGCTTGAGCAGGGTGGGTCGAAGAGAATCACAACAGTTGGTGCCAACGAGCAGGTTGTGCAGGCTCTCACCGATGCAACGGCGAACCTCGTTGGTGGGACTGCCTGGCTATGGGCGCGCGCAGAAATGGCGGCCATGGTTGACGTGCTGGTTATTGACGAGGCCGGGCAGTTCTCGTTGGCCAACGCCGTGGCCGTCTCGACGGCCGCCCGGTCCATGGTTCTGCTCGGCGATCCGCAGCAGCTGACCCAGCCGACGCAGGCGGACCATCCCGATGGCGCGGGAATCTCCGCGCTCGACCACCTGCTTGACGGCCACGACACGATCCCCGCAGATCATGGCGTCTTCCTTGACAAGACCTATCGGATGCACCCGGCGATCACGGCGTTCGTCTCGCAGACCTCCTACGATGGCCGGCTGGCCTCGGTCGATGGCCTTGGAGCGCAACGCGTTCAGGCCGGGGGAGTGCTGTCGGGGTCAGGTCTACGGTGGCTTCCCGTGACTCACCATGGCAATACTTCGGCCAGTGAGCAGGAGGCCGATATGGTCGCCGCGCTGGTCGAAGGCGTCTGTGGCGGCACCTGGTTGGACGTCAAAGGTGTGGAGCGCCCGGTGACGTTGGACGACGTACTGGTGGTTGCGCCATACAACCGGCAGGTCGCTCGGCTCCTCGCAAAACTGCCTGTCGGCGCGAGGGTCGGCACCGTGGACAAGTTTCAGGGGCAGCAGGCTCCGGTGGTCATTTACTCCACTGCTAGCTCCAGCGCGGACGACGCGCCGCGGGGCATCGACTTCCTATACGACCTTCACCGGCTCAACGTCGCGGTCTCCCGGGCCAAGGCGTTGACCGCCATCGTGGCCAGTCCCGACCTGCTGGATGCCGAGGTGCATACCCCTGAGCAGCTCCGTGCCGTCAATGCGCTGTGTCACTACGTCGAGGAAGCTACGGGCAGCGGTCACCCTGTTGCCGAGAAATAGGGCATCAGCAATCTAGTCAGCAGGATCAGAATGTGCTGAAGTTCGGG
>PMJN01000180.1 GCA_003157445.1 Micrococcales bacterium | reverse complement strand
AACTGTCCTCAGGTGCTCAAGATGACGTTCAGTTGCTGGGCTGTATGACGTGCCGCAGCCTTCAGATCGGCGACGTCGGGCCCTGCTCGCAGGATCTCACGGCTGCTGCTGGCCAGGACATTGTGGCGCGCGGCGCCAAACACCGAACGCAGATCGGCGGTGGTCGCGCCCTGGGCGCCAACCCCGGGTGCCAGCAGCGGCGCATTGGCTGCGGCAAGGTCAAGGCCGAGGTCGTGGACCGCTTCACCTACCGTGGCTCCGATGACCAGGCCGACACTACCGAGCACCCCCGCTCTGGCGTCCGGGGCGTTCTGGCTCGTCACGCCATCCACGATGCTGCCAGCAACGGTGCGGCCATCCTTGAAGGCATGCTGCACCTGGGCACCCTCAGGGTTCGAGGTGAGGGCCAGGACGAAGAGTCCCCGTCCGGTCTGTTGGGCCAGATCAAGTGCCGGGCGAAGGGACTCGAAACCAAGGAAGGGGCTGAGCGTGATGGCGTCCGAGCGCAGCGAGCTGTCCTGGGAAAGATAGGCATGGGCATAGGCAGCCATGGTCGAGCCGATGTCGCCCCGCTTCACGTCAAGCAGAGACAGAGTGCCGGCCTCACGCAGAGCGGCAAGCGTGCGCTCCAGCACTGCGATCCCCGCAGAGCCGAATCGCTCGAAGAACGCGGACTGTGGCTTGACCACTGCCACCGTCCCGACGAACGCCTCGACGCAGGTCATGGCGAAGGTCTCCAGGCCCTGGGCGGTCTCATCCAAGCCCCAGTGCGCAAGCAGCCCAGGGTGCGGATCAATGCCGGCACACGCAGGGCCAAACTCATCCATGGCGGCCCTCAGGCGTGCCCCGAAGGACTCGATCATCGCGCCTTGTCCAATCTCGTGTGCGCGATACCTACAGCATCGCTGAATCGGGCAAATCCTTTGTCCTGCAAGGCTGCTGCCAACTCGTGTTTGACCCGGACAAGAGCGGTGGGGTCGTTGAACGTCGCGGTGCCCACCTGGATCGCGCTTGCACCGGCTGCGACAAGTTGCAACGCATCGTCGCCAGTGCGCACTCCCCCGACCCCGATGATCGGAACGCTGGCAATATCGCCTTCGATCATCGCTGCGCGCACCTGCCAGATGGCGCGCACGGCAACCGGGCGGATGGCGGGCCCCGACAGCCCCCCGGTCACGCCAGCGACCTGGGGACGCAGCAGGTCGGTGTCGATGACCATTGCGAGCAGGGTGTTGATCATCGTCAACCCGTCGGCGCCGGCTTTCACACAGGCACTGGCGATCTCCACGATGTCGGTCACGTCGGCACTGAGCTTGGCGAAGACAGGGATGTGGCGTGGGAGCTTTTCGCGCACCAACGCGACGACGTTCGCCGACGACAAGGGGTCGCAGGCGAAGACGAGTCCCCGGTTTGCAACATTGGGGCAGGAGATGTTGACCTCGACGCCGACGACGGCATCGAAGGCGGGGGACTCACTCAGGGCAACAGCCACGTCGCCAAACTCGCCGGCGGTGTTGCCTGCGATGGATACGAGCACCCGCGCTCCTACCGACTTGAGCCACACCAGGTCACCGCGGGTAAAGTCTAGGATCCCCGGGCCCTGGAGCCCGATCGAGTTGAGCATCCCGCTCGGCGTCTCGGCCATGCGTGGGGTGCCGCGGCCTGATCGGGGATCGGCCAGCACGGTCTTGGTGACGAACGCACCCAGCTCGGCGATGTCGAAGAAGCGATGCAGCTCCTTGCCGTTGGCCGCGCAACCCGAAGCAGGCATCAGCGGGTTAGGCAGCCGCATCCCGGCCAGATCGACACGCATATCAATCATTAGTGGCCCTTATCGAGGCGGCGCCATATGCGTCCTCTGGGACCTGGCACCGTCCGTTCTCGAAGGCCTCCCAACGGATCCGATCCCCTCGAAAGACGGGACCCTCGACACAGGAGCGAAGCATCCGGGTCAGTCCGTCGTCCCCCATGACCGGCATCACGCAGGTCATGCAGACCCCGATTCCGCACGCCATGGACTCCTCGACCGCAACCTGGGCAACGGCGTCGTGGGCCGAGGCGATCTCGGTGACGGACTTGAGCATCGCCATCGGTCCGCAGCCGTAGACGATGTCTGCACGGCTACGGCCGATGACGTCGGGCAGGACAGCAGAGACCCAGCCCTTGATTCCCACAGAACCGTCGTCTGTGGTCACCGTGACCCGGTCTGTGACACGGCGAGCCTGGGCGACACCAAAGAGCCGGTCCCCGGTGGCCGCGCCGAGGACAATCTCCACCTGGCAGCCACGCTCCTTCAATACCGTCGCCAGCCAGAAGAGCGGCGCACTGCCGTAGCCGCCACCGACCAGAACGCAGGACGCCGGTTCTTTCGGCAGTGGGAAGCCCCCTCCGAGCGGGCCAACGATGTTGACCTCATGATGGGTGCTCAGATCGGTCAGCCATCGGGTGCCCGGCCCGCGCGCGGCCACCACGACGTCGACCGTGCCACCAGGGCTCACCTGGTGGATCGAAAAACAACGGCGCAACAGGTTGGCCGACACCTCACCACCGACCGCTAGTGCCACGAACTGGCCCGGTCGGGCCAGCTCGGCCACCTCCGGTGCCAAGAACGTCAGGTGGTGGTAAGCACCGACCCGGCCCTTGGTGATCAGCTCACCTGTGACGACCGGGGTGTGCTCCGAGTGCACGCCCTGTGACGGTGGGCGCGCTTGTGAGGTTGTACTCACCCTTGGTCTTCCGCCGGCGCCAGGTCTTCGGTTCTGACATAGAAGTGCAGCTCGCGTGCGTGATCCTGCAGAGACTTCACCCGGACCGTGTCAGTCAACTGTGACTCGATCCCCTGTACAGCCGCGCCGAGCTGCTGAACCGTGGTGATGATGGGCCGATCCATGCTCGTAGTTGCGGCACGAATCGCGTAACCGTCAGCGCGGGCGTCAACCCCTGAAGGAGTGTTGATGACCATCTGCACCTCGCCGGCAACGATGCGTTCGACGATTGTCGGTTCACCCTGCGGGCCCGATCCTTCACTGTGCTTGCGCACGACCGAGGCGTATATCCCATTGCGCCGCAATACATCTGCGGTGCCTCTTGTGGCGATGAGGTCGAAACCAAGATCAGCAAGACGCTTGATCGGAAAGATCATGGCGCGTTTGTCCCGGTTGGCCACCGAGACGAAGACAGTGCCCTTGCGGGGCAGGCCCGGGCCGAACCCGAGCTGGCTCTTGGCGAACGCCGCGCCGAAGTCCGTGTCGATGCCCATGACCTCGCCGGTTGAGCGCATCTCGGGGCCGAGCAGGCTGTCGACCACCTGACCCTCGTGGGTACGGAACCGTTTGAAGGGCAGCACTGCCTCCTTCACCGAGACATGGGCGTGGGCCGGCATCGCTCCCCCGTCGCCCTGTGGTGGCAGGATCCCCTCGGCGCGCA
>PMJN01000374.1 GCA_003157445.1 Micrococcales bacterium | reverse complement strand
TGGAGTCGACGATCGGCCAGTATGCGAAGACCATCAAGGCACTGACGAGCTTCGTTGAGGGTCGGGGCGGTGTCTACACGCCCTCGTTGGGTGCCGCGTTCGCGGCGATGACGGTGAGCCCGCGCACTGGCCGGTTCAGCGCCCAGCGCAGGTCCGACTACGACCGGCTGGTCAGCGTGTTCGACACCTATGTGCACACCGGCCAGGTGGGGCTGGAGCCCCGCAAGCGCGGAGGTGGTGGTGCGCAACCGGAGTCGAGTGAGTTCACCGCGCTGCACAGCGCGTGGGAGGCCGACATGGACGATCGCGGCCTGGCGCCGGCCACGCGCACTGCTTATGGGCGGGTCGCTCGCGGCTACATGGTGTTCTTGGAATCACAGGGGATCTCCTGTTTGGACTGCGCTGATGGCGCGAGCGTTCTGGGGTTCTTGGAGTCGTTGTCGGGCAGGTGGGCGAAGTCTTCCTTGTTCTGGGTGGTCTCGAACTTTCGTCCGTTCTTGAAGTTCACTGGCCGCACCGACTTGGTGGATGCGGTCAATCTGGCCGGGGTGAAGCGTTCTCATGCGATCTTGCCGGTGCTCAGCGATGAGGACGAGCAGCGGGTCGTGCATGCGTGCGCGGCGGGGACAGTCAGCGCACGGGATGCGGCCATCACGCTGCTGGCGTTGACGACTGGGCTGCGGGCTTGCGACATCGTCGGTCTGCGGCTGGTCAACATCGACTGGCGAGGACAGAGCCTGGGGATCGTGCAGCAGAAGACGAACAACCCACTGCGGGTGCCGCTGACCACGTTGGTGGTGGCCAAGCTCGCCGACTATGTGCTGGGCGAGCGGCCCACCTCTGGCGATGACCACGTCTTCTTGCGGTCGGTGGCACCACACGTCCGGCTCTGCGATCACGCCTCGATTCACCGCGTGATTACTGAGGTGTTCGGCAAGGCCGGCCTCACCAATGTGAGGGCCGGGACCCAGTTCCTGCGCCACAACGCCGCTTCCAGGATGCTGCGCGCCCAGGTGCCGCTGCCGACGATCTCGGCTGTCCTGGGCCACGCGGACCCGGAGTCGACCAACCAGTACATGAGCGTCGATCAAGACCGGCTACTGCAGTGTGTCCTCGAGGTCCCCGAAGGCGCCCTCGAAGGTGGCCGGTCATGAGCGCCCACGGTTTCACTAGCGCCTTCGCGCCGGAGCTGGACGCCTACCTGGTGTTCAAGGACGCGATGGGCTTCTACGGAGCCTCCCGGATCTGGTACCTCAAGAGGTTCGACGCCTACTGCACTGCACACGATCGGACCGTCTTCGACCGGGAGACCGTCGAAGGATGGGTCACCGTCCAGCTGGCGTCCTCGGGTCGGTATCGGTCGTGGATGTCCTACATCCGCGACGTCGGTCGGTGGCTTCAAGCCCACAAGAACAGCGATGCCTACGTGCTCTCCGACCAATGGAGGGCCCCGTTCGTTCCCGCCCACCCCTACCTGTTGACCACCCAGGAGATCGAACGGTTCTTCGCCGCTGCAGCACACCTTGAGGCCCAGTCCCCGTGGCGGTGGCAAGCCGTCGCGTTCTTCACCTTGATGCATTCGTGTGGTCTGCGGACCGGGGAGACCCTGCTGCTCCCGACCGACCGGGTCGACCTGGACGCGGGGCACATCGACGTGTTGTGGTCCAAGGGCAACCGCAGCCGCAGGCTGCCCCTGACTCCTCAGGTCGTCGAGGTCCTGGCCGTCTGCGATCAGGCAGCGCGCCAGCGATTCGGCGCGTCCCGGCAGAGGTTCTTCTGCTCGGCCAGCGGAAACCAGGTCACCACCGCGAGTGTCGGGAAGATGTTCAACCGCATCTGGGATCGGGCCGGATTGCCGAGGCCGCTCGGCGGGCAGCAGCCACGGCCTTATGACTTTCGCCATCATTTTGCCTACGCCAACATCGAGCGATGGATGCGGCAGGGCACCGACGTCACCGCGATGCTGCCCTACCTGGCGCGCTACATGGGACACGCGGGAATCGAGTCGACCTACTACTACATCCACACCTCGCCGGACTTCATGGATGCCTACGCCGACATCACCGGACAACGCCAGTCCCTGTTGCCGGAGGTCGGATTCGAATGAGACGCGACCCCGAAACCGGCGACCCGGACTTCTTCGGCTTCGCCAGGGAATACCTGCACACCTACCTGCCCAAAGCCCAGCAGAGTTCGCCGAAGACGATCCAGGCCTACCGGATCAGCCTGGAATGCTTCCTTGACTACCTGGCCGATCACGAGCACGTCGAACGTCCCGGCGTCAGCTTCGATCACCTCGACCGGCAGCACCTGAAGGGCTGGCTGGCCTGGATGGCCGATGAACGAGGCTATGCACCGGCGACCATTGCGCTGCGGCTCAGTACCGTCAAAGCGTTCCTGGCCTACTGCTCCCACGAAGACATCACTCTGGTCGCGATTGCCCAGGCAGCCAAGACCCTACGGGCTCCGGCCATCCCCAAGAAGCAGATCGAGTACCTCACCGAGCCCGAAACACGCGCCGTTCTCGCTGCCTTCAGCGGCACGACGACCAAGTCACTCAGGAACCGGATGCTCCTGATCCTCCTCTACGACACCGCCGCCCGGGTCGGTGAGCTCACGGCACTGACGCTGCAAGATCTCTGCTTGAGCGAGCCCGGGCACGTGAGCCTGACTGGCAAGAGGAACAGGACCCGCACCGTGCCACTGACCGCCAAGGCGATCGAGCATCTGCGCGTCTACCTCGACGAGTTTCACCCGAACATGGCAACGCTGCCAGCGACACGGCCGGTGTTCTACAGCCTGCACCACGGACAGCCCGCAGCCCTGTCCGTCGACACCGTCGCAGCAGTACTGAAGCAGGCAGCACGAATCGCCCGCACCGACTGTCCCTCGACCCCCGAGCATGTCCATTGCCACATGCTGCGCAAGACGAAGGCCATGGACCTCTACCAGCAGGGCATCCCCCTGCCGATCATCATGAGGCTCCTGGGCCACGAGCACGCCTCGACCACGACCGCGTTCTACGCCTTCGCCACCATCGACATGATGCGCGAAGCGGTCAACGCCGCCACGCCAGCGATCAGCTCCCCGCCCACCCAGCGACTGACCGAGGACCAGCTCCAAGCCCTCTACGACCTCCGATAGCACGGGTTCGTTAAGCCGAGGAATCAGTCAGCGACCCCCACCAACACAGGCGAAACCACGGTTCCTCGGCTTAACGCAAGACTCGGCATAATCGGAGTTAAACCGAAATCGGCTTAACTCCGATAGAGGAACTCAGTACGCCTCGGCCCAGATCACGGCGTTCGCCGCGGCCAACGGGTTGACCCGATCCATGGGATACACCGGTATTTGCTGGGACAACGCGATGGCCGAGTCGTTCTTCGCGACGTTGAAGACCGAGTTCTACTACCGGCGGGTGTGGCCCACCAAGAAGGCGGCCCGGCTCGCCGTCGGCAACTGGATCGAGGACCGGTACAACCGCCGTCGCCGGCACGCCTCGATCGGCCAGATCAGCCCCGTGAACTTCGAACTGCAATACTCACGCCAGATCGCGGACTCTCAAAAAGCCGCATAGCCCGTGTCCACGAAACGGGGGCAGGGCCAATGCGCGAGACTCTATGCAGGCAGGAGACGTGCCCTCATCGGCATAGAGCGAGTGGTTCGTCGGGGATGGTCGCCTGCGTCTTAGTGGGCGGAGTCGTTGCGAGTGGGGCCGGGCCGGTCAGACGCCGGCGACGTATGCGGTGAGGAAGTGGACGCCGTGTCGGTCGAGGTTGCCGCGGGCGCGGTCGTAGTGCTCGGTGGTGCGGGGGTCCGCGTGGCGGGCGAGGATCTGGGCGTCACGCAAGGGGACGCCTGCGTCCAGGGCGTTGGTGATCGCGGCGTGTCGTAGTGAGTGCGGGCTGATGTGGCGTGGGATGCCGGCGGCTTTGGCGATCCGGGCGACCATGCGGTAGGCGTCGCGTCGGTCGATCGGGTTGCCGGTGACCGGTCGCAGTATCAGCGGCCCAGTGGTGCGCTGGCCCCGGCAGGCCTCCAGGACCCGGAGCACCGGGACGGTCAGCGGCATGGTGGCGGGCTTGTTGCCCTTGCCGACCAGATGCAGCACCCGGTATCCGCGCAGGGTGTCGGCGTAGTCCTCGATCCTTACTGCGGCTGCTTCGGAGGCGCGCAGGGCGTTGATACCCAGCAGATACGCGAGGGCGCCATGGTGGACGGTCAGGGTCTGGGCGATCTGCAGGAACCTGGTCAGCTCGAGCCGGTCCAGGCCCTGGGTGCGGGACCCATCGCGGTGGACCTTCGGCAACCGCGCGTAGACAGCCGGGTCGGAGAGCCGATGAGGCCGTCGATGTGGGCGAAGCGGAAGTACCCGCGGACAGCGTGCATCATCGCGTTGACCGAGGAGTCCATCAGGCCACGGTCACCGAGACTGCGGATGTACAGCTCAACATGAGCTCTCTGGACCCCGACCAAGGGGTCCACCCCGTTGGACTCGCACCAGGCGAACCACTCCCGCAACTGGTAGGCGTACAGGCTGTGAGTGCGGCCGGAGTAGCGGGCCAGGAAAGACACCGCCGCTAGTTGCGCGCCGCTCATCGTGGCGGGCTGGAACGGCAAGAGAATGGTCGGACCGGACATGGAGTCACCTCACGCGGCGACCCGTCAGAGGGCCCAGACCCCGCTCGCCGCCAACGCGGCCAGGCCCCTGGACCTCATCGACGCTAGCCCCGTTCCACTCGTCGCCGCCGCGTCCGCAGGCGGCGTTATGTGGGCGTTGTCTCGGTTCAGCGATAGCGATCACGGTTCGCTGGGACGAGGCCAAAGCCAAGGGTCGAGCCGGGGCTACGACGTCGTCTTGTCCCGTGCAGGGCAGGGCAGGGCACGGACGCAGGCACGGCACGAAGGACCTTCGGCCCTATGCCGGGTCCTTCAAAAGGACTCAGTCTGGGGCGATGAGGACCGGGTCGATTCCAGCGTGCGGCACGGTTGCGCCGGGGGACGTGTCTGCGGCCATCGAACGCTGGCTGGCCGACGCGATCATCACCGCAGAGCAAGCGACCCAGATGCGTGTCGACCTGCCTGAGCCGGCGCCCTCAACCGGCTCGACATTGCGGGCGAGTCCTCAGTGATGGTGACACGGTCGTGGCGTTCGGCAGCCCAGAGGGGATCTCTCCAGGTATTTCAGCCCTGATGAATAGAGGAGAAAGATGAAGACTCCACAGAAGATGGGCGGCATTGCCGCACTGCTCGCGGCAGCAACAAACCTCCTGGGCGCTGTGGTGTATGCAACCTTGCTGTCACCCAAAGGTATCGATTCAACAGGCTCTGATCCAGGAAAGACCGTGGCTCTTCTTGCGGACAACCAGGGCGCCATGCGCGCGTTCAATCTAATCATCTTCTTGGCGTTCGGCGTGACTCTGATCTTCCTGTCACTGGCGCTATATGAGCGATTGAAGGCTGGCTCGACTGTGCTGGCTCAGGCAGTGACCATCTTCACGCTGGTCTGGGCTGTCCTGGTCATTGTGGTCGGCACACTCTCAATCATCGACTTGAGCACAGTCGTCAAACTCCATGGCGAGAATCCGGCTCAGGCTGCGACGGTCTGGTTGACGCTCAACTCTGTGGAAACCGGTTTGGGCGCAGGCGGCGGGGAAACGCTAGTTAGCGCCCTGTGGTTTCTCCTGCTGAGTTGGGCGGCCTTGCGGGCAAGGGCGCTTCCCAAGCTGCTGATCTACCTTGGCGTGGTGACCGGTGTGGCAGGCATCCTCTCGGTTCTGGCCTTAACTACTCTCACGGCTGTTTATGCATTGGGTCTCATTATCTGGTTCGCTTGGCTCGGGATCGTCATGCTGCGCACGAGCCCTGCCTCAGCGGCGTAAAGACCCGCCACTGAAGCAAGCCCAGGGGACCTAGGTCTCGCCCCAGGTATCCCTACGCGGGTTTGCCTGCGAAGTTGGTGCGCTTGGCGTGCAACCGGCGAAACGCAATTGCTCAGAAGAGAGTCAAAGATGACCTTGCAGAGATTTGGCGGCATTGCTGCACTGGGTCACGCCGCAACCCTGGTAGTGGGCATGGTCTTGAGCTTCACCTTGATGTTTCCCCTCCTTGACGCCGCGCCTGATCAGGCCCTGAGGTTTCTGGCCGACAACCAGACCCTCGTGTACCTGTGGAATCTGATTGTTGATTGGGGGGCAGCCATCACGTTAGTGATCATGTTGCTGGCGCTCTACGAGCGGTTGAAGTCTGGCTCGCCGGCATTAATGCGGGCGGCTGTAGTTTTCGGGTTTCTCTGGGCGGGACTGACCATTGGCACCGGCAACCTCATGCTGCATAACTTCGGCGTAGTCGCTAATCTCTATGGCAGCGATCCGGCTCAAGCGGCAGCATGGACGGCGCTGGTACGCAGCTTATGGGTGCTGCTGCTCAGCCTGGCCGCTGTGCGAACAGGAGGGCTTACCAGGGCGCTTGGCTACCTGGGCGTGTTTCTCGGCATCGCGGGTAGTCTCACGATGATCCCCGCTTTGGCAGAGACCATGTTCATGATTTTCGGGCCGGGTATGATGGTGTGGTCTGCATGGGTTGGAGTCGTCATGCTTCGCCGCAGCACCACCGTGACGGCGTAGCGGGAGTCGTCTCCACTAGTCGCGCGTGCCGTGCTCTGCCTGCAAACCGCGCTCGATCACCACGGGCTGGGTCCGCGGATCTCCGGCTTCCAGATCGCGCGGCCGAGAGGCGTGCGGCCACCGAGTATCGATCACGCGCGCGTGCAGGTGTTCACGATGGGCGAGGCGGTCTACCTCGCCGGAGTCCAGGAGCAGGTCGTGTCGTGCACGCCCGGCCGCGTGTTCTCTGTGGCCAAGACGGTCGCCGACTGCTTCCGGCACCGAGGCAGGATCGGGCTCGACACGACCGTCGATGGACTCCGGGAGGTCATCAGGACGCAGCGGGCCACGACTCTCGAGATCATGTACCGCGCTCAGGTCGATAGGGTCGATTCCGTGATCGGCCCGTACCTGAGGGTGCTGATATAGGGCGTGTGGCCGACAAGTGAGAGGACAGCAATGGCTCACTCGGCGAACGGGAGCCAGTGTACGTCCGAAGAACGGCGTCCACCTCAACCTCAACTCGGACTCCGGATCCGGCGGTGGCGGGAGCCCCGAGGACCTGGTGTTCCTCACAGATCTGATCGAGCACGGGAAGATCCGGGCGGTCATCGACAGGTGCTATCCGCTGGACGAGATCGTCGAGGCACGCAGGTAAGTCGAGCAGGGACACAAGAAGGGGCATGTGGTCGTTCTCGCGGACTAGGGGTCAACCGCGCAGAGCCCGCGTCATTGGGCGGAACAACGCGACGACGAACCGGCTCGAATTGGCTGACGCAACGCGTCTGTTCAACTCGCGACACTCTTCCGCTCATCGGCGTGAGCGAGCGTTTCGTCGGGGACGGCCGCCTGCGTCTTAGTGGGCGCTGTGATGCCTGCCCCACGGTGGGCGATAGGCGGCGGATTGACGCTGCTACAGATGGACGTGTGGGGCCCTCGCAAACTGAGCCTCAGGGCTTGGGAACCTACTCGTACCGGCGAGTGCCCCATAATGATGAGCCGCTGGTTTGGCTGCCCTGCTCGAGCGCGATGTCGACGGCCAGCGCGGCCGCGATCACGAGGGAACGCAGGGGTTCCTCCAGCGGCCGGTGAATCTCCACTACGTAGTTGTCGGCCTTCGTGAACCTCTCCTTGGCCCACCCTGCCCACGTCTTGGTGATCCGGGCGATCTCGCCTCCGGTCGCGTCCTGGATGTCGAAATCCCACGCATCCAGGTTCTCAGCGTGGATCGAGCCGACCCGTTGATCACCTGACTCGAGGCGGAACCGAGCGTGGCCGATCTTGTCGAGTCCTTGCACCGCCGAGTCCAGCCGATCCGTCCAGCCGCTGAGTCCGGCGTGCGCGACCGTGGCGAAGCCACCGGCCAGCCCGAAACGGTCCTGCGCGATCTGACCGATGCGGTTGCCGTTGGGCCCCTCGACGATCATCTTGGCCTTGACCCACACCTCCGGCCGGCTCATCGCGATGAGGACCCGGCCACTCATGTCGACGACCTGGAGCCGGTAAGCCCTGCCCTCGTCGGTGCGCCTGTTCATCGCCTTCTTGATGAAGCCTCGGCCGACTTCTTGGACCGCGCCGATCTGCTGGCCGTGCTGGTCACGGACGGCGTACGCGACGTTGGACCCCTTGAGCTTGGCCTTCTGGCTGACGACGAGCACCAGCTCGGTGAATATTGCCGCCTCGCCCGACTGAGCAGCGTCGGCGAGACCGGTTACTTCGTGGCCCGTCGCCACCGGCGCACCGGCGACGGGTGGATCGACCTCCTGACGCCCACGCGAGGCGACGTGGTCCGTCCACTTGCTGCCGTCCCAGTAACGGCGTTCGTGGCGGCCGAAGGGATCGGGATACCAATCAGCGGGGGACGGCTCGGGCACGGGCCGAGCCTAGCAACGTCCGGCGGGAGACAGGCTCGAACTGGCGCGCCCGGCACCCAACTCCCAAAGCGTCTACCTAACTAGGCGAGCTGGGCGTTCCTCCATCGGCAGATCCGGTAACGGCCGGTAGGTTGCCGCGCCCATGCGGCGGAGTGACGCAACAGCGTATGCGGTCGGATCGCCTTCTTGGAGAGCCGATCAACCGAACGGTAGTTGTGTGGACGAGGGAGCGGACGGGAAGCGCATGCGCCTGCGATACGCCGGCGCCTGCCGGGTGTGTGGGGTTGAGCTTCCCGTCGAGGTAGAGGCGATCTACGAACGGACGACGAAGTCCGTCCGGTGCGTCAGTCACGACGTGCGCCCTGCTGTCGAGCCCGCGGTTGTGGAAGTCGTCAACCCTGCTGTCGTGGAAGTAGTCGAGTCCGGTACCGCGGGAGCGTCAGCGCGTCGAGAGTATGAGCGTCGCAAGGCGAAGCGTGAAGAACGCATCAGGACCAGGCACCCGAAACTCGGCGGACTGATGCTCGCGGTTAGCGACGAACAGCAGTCCACGACCGCCTGGGACATCGGCGCGCTTGGAGAAGAGAGACTCGGCAAGGGCCTCGACCGGCTTGCCTCAGACACGCTCCGGTTGCTGAATCGAGGTTTCGCCAAGGCCAGGACACGCAGGGGCGGCGACAGTCAGGTGAGCAAGTTCCGGCGTGGGCCGTCCGCACGCGGGGCCGGGTGGGCGAGGACGACGGTGCCTCCTGCCACTGCGAGCCCGTTCTCTGCGACGATGACGGGGTTCAGCTCCAGCTCGGCTACCTCCGGCAAATCGTCGGCCAGGCACGATATCCGGGCGGCGAGGTCCTCCAGCGCGGTGACATCCAGGCGTGGAGCGCCCCGATAGCCCATCAGCCGCGGGGCGGCTCGGACCGAGTGGATCAAATCGGCCACGTCGAGGTCGGTCAGTGGAGGGATGCGGTGCGCCAGGTCACCGAGCAGCTCGGAGGCGTCCCCTGCCAACCCGAACGAGATCACTGGACCGAACAAGTCGTCCTCCATGGTCCGCACTACGCAGGAGGCGCCCTCGGGAGCCATGCGCTGAACGAGGAAGGAGGTGCCGGAACCGGTCCGCTGCGCCAGCGCCTGCAGCCCGGCCCGCAGCTCCTCCGGCCCTGCAATGCCCAACATGACGCCGCCAAGCTCCTGACGGTGTCTGAGCCGCTGGTCTGTGGTCTTCAGTGCGACTGGCCATCCGAGACGATCCCCCGCCTCGACCGCTTCCTCCTGCCCGGTCACGGTTGCCGTGGGCCAGAGGACTACGCCGTAGCAGGCCAGCAGCGCGCCGACATCGGCCGCGGCCAGGACCACGCTGGTCGGGGCCTCGACCCCGACCAGTCGCTGCTCGACGAACTGGCGTGCCCGGACCCGGTCGATGCCGGGCGGGTCGACCCGGATCACTGGGCCGCGTCCCCGCCATTGTCCGTAGCGAACCGCCGACCCAAGCGCCAGGACGGCGTCCTCAGGTGTCGGGTACGCCGGTATTGATCGCATCAAATGGGGAGGGGTGAGCCCGTCTCCGGTGACGCCTCGCACGCCGAGCAGGCAGGCCACGGTGGTCTTGTTGCTGATGGCCGAGACCTCCTTCAGTGCGGTCAGCACCTCCGGGCTGACCGCACCCAGAGGCGGGATGAAGCACGCCACGACCGCATCAATCCCCTCGTCTGCGTAGCAGCGTTCGAGGGCCTCTCGGAACTCTGCGGCGCTCGCCCGTGGGCGCACTGTGAGGGGTTCCAGACCGACGCTGAGCCCGCAGCTTCTGGCTGCGTCAGCGACCAAGACCGCCATGGCCTGGGAGTTGCCCACGATACCGATGCGCGGGCCTGGGGGCAGCGGCTGGTACAGCAACAGCTGGGCCAGGTCGAAGAGCTGGTGCACGTTGTCGACCCGAATGACGCCGGCCTGGCTGAGCAGGGAATCCAGTACCTCCCGGGGCGCTCGGGAGGCGCGAACTGCGTGTCCCGGCGGTACCCCGTACCCGCTGGCTCCGGACTTCACAACAACTACCGGCTTCTTGCGAGATAGCCTCCTTGCGATGCGGGAGAACTTTCGAGCGTTGCCGATGCTCTCCAGGTACATGCCCACCACCGCTGTGTCTGGGTCCTCCTCCCAATACTGCATACAGGCGTTGCCGGACACATCGGCGCGGTTCCCGGCCGAGACGAAACTGGAGATCCCCAGAGCGCGCCGCCCAGCCGAGGCCAGCACCGCGACTCCCAGCGAGCCGGACTGGCTGAACAGGCCCAGCCCGCCGACCGGGGGGAGCTGTGCGGCCATCGAGGCGTTGAGTCGCACGCGGGGGCTGGTGTTGAGCAGGCCCATCGAACTGGGGCCGACGACGCGCATGCCATGCAAATGGGCGACCCGCACCAGCTCGCGCTGGCGGTCGAGTCCGTCATCCTCACCTGTTTCGGCAAAACCACCGGACATCACAATCAGGCCCCGCACACCGGCCAGGCCGCACTCGCGCACCACCTCCAGCACGGCTCCGGCGGGGACGGCGATCAGGGCCAGGTCAACGAGGCCGGGCACCTCGCCGACCCGTGCATAGGACCGCACTCCCTGGAGCTTGTCCACCTTGGGGTTGACGACGGACACCCGACCGGTGAAGCCGGCGTCGAGGATGTGCTTGAGCGCCTGTGCCCCGACCGAGTCCGGGTCACGGCCTGCACCGATGACGGCGATCGAGGTCGGTTCCAGCAGCGTTCGCAGACTCATCGCCTCGGATCGGTGCTCCCGCGTCTCCAACACGGCCTGCGACCGGTCGGTGGGATCGATGTCGAAGGCCAGCGTGATCATCTCGTGGTTCGGGTGATGGGTGACCTCATAGCCGGCGTCGCGGAAGACGGCCACGATCTTCTGGTTCTGGGGCAGGACTTCCGCGACGAACCGGTGGATGCCCCGCTCACGCGCGGCAGCCGCGAGATGCTCGAGCAGCACCGACCCCAGACCCCGGCCTTGGTGGGCGTCGGAGATGCTGAAGGCGACTTCCGCCTGCTGCTCGTCGATGCGGTCGTAGCGAGCGACGCCGACGATCTCGTCGCCGATCAGTGCGACGATCGCCACCCGGGCGATGTGGTCGACATGGGTGAACTGCTGTAGGAGCTGCTCGGAGAGTCTGGGCATCGGCACGAAGAAGCGCAGAAACGTCGACTCGGGGGACTGGGCGACATGCATTCGCTGCAGTGCCTCGGCGTCCTGGGGAGTAATTGGTCTCAGATGCGCGGTCGTGCCGTCCCGCAGGACGACATCCGCTTCCCATTGCCGCGGGTAATCCACATGGGCGGCGAACGGCATGAGTGCAGCGTAGGGCTTAGGACCTGCCGTCAACAGCCTGGTTCCTAACCCCGGCACCACACACCACAGGGCGTCGTGCACGGCGGGGTCCAGGCGACGGCCGTCGAGAGCGCCGCAGGTATCGGCGCGCCACGGCGGTGGCGGACCGCTGCCAGTTCGCGATCGGCGTGCACAAAGCCACCGAGTTCCGGCTCCCGAGTCGGAGCACGGTCACCGCGATCCGGTGGCAACCCACTCCGTGCCCGTTTGGTGGTTGCGGCGACCACCAGAAGATGTCACTGCGTGAGACGGTCGGCCAGAAAGATGACACTTCCCTAACGCAAGACGATGATTATGTGGCATGTTTGGATCTCCTCGACAAGATCGGAGCCACTCGCCATGGCAGTTCCCAGCGCACTTGTGCTTGGCGGCGGCGGCGGGATCGGTGCCGCCGTGAGTCGTCGGCTGGCTGCCAACCACGCCGTGGCGGTCGGCTGTTGGAAGAACCTCGATCGTGCTAAGCGGCTGGTCGACGACCTGGTTGCCGAAGGCGGCACTGCTCAGGTAGTCCAGTCCGATGCGACCAGCGAGGCCGGGGTCGGTGTCGCCTTCGACGTGGCGGAGGAGCTGGGGGACCTGCGCGTCGTCGTCCACTGCGTGGGCGGCTGGGACTACCCGAGGATCACCGACCTGACCGAGCAGCTCATCGACGACTCGCTCGCCCTCAACCTGCGTTCGGCGTTGCTGGCGCTGCGTGAGTCCGCGCGACGTGTGGTCGACGGCGGGCGCATAGTCCTCCTGTCGAGCGCCGCCGCTCAGCTTGCGCCGGCCCGGCAGAGCACCTACGCCGCAGCCAAGGCGGGTCTGGAAGCGGCGGCGCGCGTGGCAGCCAAGCAGGTCGCTGCCCGCGGTATCACGGTAAACGTGGTGCGGCCCGGGGCCACGGACACGGAGACGCTGCGTCGGGGCACCTCGCCCAAGGCCATCGAGGCAATGGCCGGCTCCAACGCCATGCGGCGACTCGGTACCCCTGACGATATCGCCGGTGCCGTGCTCATGCTGTGCACTGCCGACTCTGGATGGGTCACGGGCGCTGTGATCGACGCGACAGGAGGACTGACATGACCGAGATGATCGCCCGCGTGCGGGCGCGAGACCGTGGCGACACGCTGCCGAACCGGTGCGGGGTCGTTGGTGGTGGGCGCATGGGCGCCGGCATCGCCCACGCACTCCTGCTCGCCGGCTCCGAGGTCGACCTGGTCGAGCGGGATGAGGAGTCGGCGGCGGC
>PMJN01000231.1 GCA_003157445.1 Micrococcales bacterium | reverse complement strand
GCGGGGTCAGCAGGCCATTATCTGGACCAAACCCGCCGAACAGATCCTCGAGTCAATCAGGCGACTTCTGACAGGAGTTTCCAGTGCGGCACACTAGCGGCAGAGAGTTGTACGGGAAAACCAGGCTGGACTCCCTAAGCTCTTCGCTCCACTCGGGGTCGTAAAGTAGCCGAGAACGCCCTCCCAGACGTTGCTCTGCGCACGACTATACCTGCCACTGCCGGTTACTTGCCCGGCATACTTGTGCGTCGCGGACAGAACCACACTCTTGTTCACCGCCGTGCCATAGTTGGTAGGACTCGTACCCGAATAGTTCATGTTCCAGGAGGCTGCCACCTTGCCGGCGGTGCAGTCATAGACCTGGTAGTAGAACGAGGTGGCGGACACTTTTCCCACGGCGTCCCAGCGAAATCGCATATAGCCCGTGTTCCCGGACCTCAGGAAGCAGCCATAGCCGTTGATCTCGTCGTACTTAGTGACATCAGCAGCACTACCGTGCGTCGCCGTCCCAATCCACGACTTGTTCGCAAAAGCGACAGCGTACCCACTCGGGCAGTCGTTCGCGCCGGGCGGCTGGGTCATAGCATTCGCAGACGGCATTATCAACGTTGATCCCACGACCACGCCAATGGCCACAAGTGACGTGAATATGTGTTTATGCGACAATGTTCGTCTTAATACTTGATGTGACCGCATGTTCTCTCGCTTTCAATCGCGGACGTGCCCAAGGGCCCAAATAGAGGTACCGCTCCTTGCAGTGGCGGAACCATATCATCCGGGCGGGAGGTTACGAAAATCATCGGGGCAGAAGGTGACGAACCTCAACCGGCACAAAGCCGACTATTGGTAAATAGGCGGAGTTAACCTTGACCGCTTGTCACTCCACACCCACTGCTCGGGGTCCAGCATGACGTTAATGCTCCATTCCCACGTCAGCGCAATCCGCGAGGAAGATTATCGCCCGGCTAGTGTGTCGCACCGTTAATTCATGAGATAAGTAATAGACCTTGNNTGTTGGCGCTACGTTCCAAGATCGTGCTCTCTTGCGCGAAGGGCATGGACAGCAAAGAGGTTGTAGCACAGCTGAACTGCGCCGATGCGACGGTCGGAAAGTGGCATCGCCGGTTCGTTTCCGAGCGCCTCGACGGGCTGGTGGACGAGCCCCGGCCGGGTCTTCCACCCTCGATCAGCGTCGAGCAGGTCGAGCAGGTCGTGGTCGCCACGTTGGAGGAGACGCCGAAGAATGCCACGCACTGGTCTCCAGGGCTCTTGACATAGGTGATCTCTCTGCTGACCTTGCAGTCGTTTGACCTGGCCTTTTACTGCTTTGGCGACTTGCTTTCACGTTCTTCGCCAATCGCAAGGTCAACTCGGCCTGACTTGACAGCCGATCCTCCATAGGGAATCAAGAGCCCTGAGGGTGGTGGCGCCACTGGGTGAGGTGACATCGCTTCGGTTCTGGCCAGGGTTTGGCGCCGCCGGCCATCGGCGAGCATCACTGCGACCTCGACCAGCACCTGGCCCCGGTCATGGACCGGAACCAAGAAAACGCCCTCTGGTTGCCTTCGACAGCTCCTTGGCCAGCCCGCTCCGGTCGGCCAGCAACCTCACCGCGACGCTCTCGGCGTGGGCCACCACGGCCGGCTCCATCAGCAGATACCAACAACCCCCACGACCACGTCTATGCTTCACGTGCGAAGCCCCCTGAACTCTCGCAAGTCCATGTCTCCCGTACGCAACAGGCACGTTAGCCCGTCCAGGCCCAGCGTCAGGCAGCGACCCGTGAACGATCCGGGCTAGGAGGAAAACGAACGGGACGCTGTTGTTATGGGCAGGATCAGCAGGAGCTCGTCATGGCTGGTACCCATAGGTCACAGCTTGTCACTAGTCATTTCGGCTATTTCCCCCTCATCCTTTTTCCGATGAGGACTGACCGAGTGCAGGATGCAGCGCCAGACCGTTTAGCGACATGCTCAACAGAGGGGCAAGTGGCAGGCCCTGGCTCCGAGAGAATCTGAGGTGGTTCCCATGCGTTCACGACCTATCGAGTTCCAGGTGGGACTGCCACACCCAGAACAGGACGCGTTCATCGATCTTCCCACCGTCCGGTTCGGAGCCAACACTGCTCCAACCATTCGTGAAGACTCGCGCGTGGGCATGGGCACAAAGAACTTCGTCACCGAGATCCTCGACAACTACGCCGCGCTGAACAGGGATCGAAAGCAAGAGTTCATCGACTACTCGAACCGGCTTGTCGCCGAGCAACGCGCGGAGCTACGCGCGGCTAACTGACCGCAGAGGCGACCCTCACGTGCCAGATGGCGTCAAGGGCACCAATGTTCTATTTCACAGCGAACAGCGCCCGGGCCGACCAGTGGTAGCCGCCGATGATGAGTCGTCGTGTGCCGTTCCGACGAAAGCCGACACCTTGGATCCCGATGACTGTGCCGGTGAGGTCACCGTCGCTCTTTAGCGCGTCCAGGCCCAGCGCCGGTAACGACCATGAACGATCCGGGCGAGGGCTGGGCTAGGGCGGCTCACAGCCCGAGACGGGTGCCTGCGCGGGCAGACAGATCACCAACAGGCTCCAAAAAGCCCGCGCATGCACCGCGATGGTAAATCGACTAAATAGAGCCTCACGTATAGCCAAATACCCGACCGTATTCCCTGGCACATTTAGGCAAACTTGAAAAGTGAAGACTCTTAGCACATGCGAGTCTTTAACACGTTGACTCATTTCTGACAATTTGTGCCCTTTTCGGTAGTTCGAGGGGAACGTAGATACCCGTGCACACGACGCCTGGTAAGACGCCATCGTGGCAGAACGTGATGCAAACCATGCCTGACGCGTTGGTGGGGATGGACCACAAGGGACTGATCCGGTTCGTCAATCGCCGGACCGAATCGCTGTTCGGCTACGAGCGCGAGCAGCTGGTAGGCCAGCGCATCGAGGTGCTGGTGCCCAGGTCCTTGTGGCCGATCTGCGCCGAGCACCAGCGGGGCTACCTTGCAGACCCCAGAACCCGATCCAGTGGACTCGACCTGCGGCTGTGCGGACAGCGACGAGATGGTAGCGAGTTCCCGATCAACATCAACTTGTCCCATGTGGACACCGGAGACGCCTTGTTGGTGATCACGTTGTTGGTGATCACGGCGGCGGGCGACGTGGCCCGCCAGGAGCAGTGGGTCGACAACGCTCAGCTCATGGCAGGGATCATCGAGTACTCGCACAGCGCAATCGTCGCCAGGACGCTCGCCGGCATCATCACCGGCTGGAGCCAGGGCGCCGAGGCAATGTTCGGCTACTCCAGCCAGGAGATCGTGGGCGAGCACATCAACCTGCTCGTACCCCCCGATCGAGCCCGCGAGCTGATCTCCATCCTTTCCCAGATCAGCTCGGGAAGGGCCGTCCCCTCTTTCCAGACCAAGCGCGTCCGAAAGGACGGAGCGTTGGTCCCGGTCTGTCTGAGCATGTCACCGGTCTGCTACAACGGGGCGGTCATCGGCACCCGCGTGACCTACNNCCCCGCGCGGCGCGCTCGCCGGCCCGGCGCCTGCCTCGGGTGAAAGCCGTTGAGGCCTGGACTGGCTGGGCCCTGCCTGCCCCTGGCCCTTGCGCAAGCACATACCTTGCTGCCATCGCCGCATCGTTGCCGGCAATGGGCAAGGGGACCCTTGATCCCTAACCGAAGCTCCCAAGCACCCGGCTGAGCGTGAGCTCAGTAGCCGTAGGGCTGGCTAGGCCTTCGGCTCGGGCTGGCCAGAGCTGGCCGAGCCGATGTGGCCGCGCCCGTCCAGGACGGCTGCGGTGACCATGGAGACCGCCGCGGCCAGCATGATGACCGGGATCTGGCTGGCCGCTTGCGTCCCGAGAAGTAGCACGACCAGCACGATCGAGGTCACCGGCAGCCGAAGGACCGCCGTGGTTGCCGCGGTCATCCCGATGGCGATCCCTGCGGTGGTTCCCAGCCCCGGCAGGGGCCCGACCAGCACTCCCAGGACGGCGCCAAGGTATACAGCGGGGAAAGTAGGGCCCCCGCGAAAGGATCCGAGCGATAGCCCGTAGGCCGCGCCCTTGAAAGCCAGCAGCAACAGCAGCGTGGCGATCGACCAGCTGTGCGGCGAGCTGACTAGCACCGGCAGTGCGGCCTCCCCAGACTCAAGCACGTCAAGCACGGAGCGACCGGTAATCAGGGCGTACGCGCCGGCACAAGCACCGACCAGAAGGCCCGCGATGGTGGTGGCCGTCACGGTGTGGCCGGCGCACACCTTGGCGACCCGCAGCCCCACTCGCCGCAGAACCTGCGCACCGACGGCGGCCAGGACAGCCACCGGGATCACCCAGAGCAGGTCCCCCCAGTCCAGCGGGGCGCCCGGCAGGCCTGGTACGGCCAAAGACGGCACCTTCAGTCCGGTCCAGTTCCCCATCCCGGTGAAGATCAGCGCCCCGATCCCGCCGGAGACCAGGCAGGGCAGCAGCACGAGAAGGACCTGGCTCCCGGCGAAACCGACGACCTCCAGCATGAGAACAGCGGCGACAAGGGGGTTGCCGAAGACGGTCGCGATCGCAGCAGCCGAGCCGGCAGCGGCGATCAAGGTCACCCCTTGGGGCGACTCACGCAGCCGGGTTCGGTTAGCGGCAAGTATCGCCAAGCCGCCGCCCAGGGCGATCAGCGGCGCCTCAGGGCCGAGGACAGCGCCCAGCACCAGGGTTAGGGCCGCGGCCAGGACCACCCCGGGCAGGTCGATGGGCTGGGTCGTCCCGCCGCCCAGGCCGTTGGCCGCGATATGGCCACCGTGCCCGGGCAGCCTGGCCACAACCAGGCCGACCAGCACGCCAGCCACGGCCAGCACCAAGACGGCGTACCAGGCTTTGGGCTGATCCCAGCCGAACTGGGTGGGCAGGCTCTGCCAGACCCACTTCTGCATCGAGGTCACCGCGGCGAGGAAGCCGAAGGCGATGACGGCGACCGGCAGCCCGACCACGGCGGCCGCCAGCAACAGGCCGTGGTAGCCCCGGCTGGCAAGCACGCTGCCAAGGTCGGGGGCAGATCCGGCGGGGTTGCCCGGCGAGGCCCCGCCTGCGGCAGCCGGTGAAGTGTCGCTCATGTCTGGGGCCCCTTGTCTTCAGCTGGCACGTCCTTGCTGGGTGGGCGGGCGCCGGTCCCGGTCTCGGTCCCGGTCCCGGTCTGGGTCTCGGTCCTGGTCCCGGCCGCCGAACGCTTGCGCCCCACTTGCACGGCACCTCGGTAGGCCTGGACCCCTAGTCCCAGAATCACCAGGTCAAGGATCATCTGTGCCGTAACCAGGGCCCGGGCGCTCTGGCTGGTCGCGGTGATGTCACCGAACCCGACGGTGGCGAAGGTCGTCACGACGAAGTAGAGCGAATCGGTGCGGGTGAGCTGGTGGGTGCTGAAGTTGGCGGCGTTGTCCTGGGCAAGAACCAGATAGGCCGAGGCGAACATCAGCAGGAAGAACGGAACGGTGACAGCCAGGGCTTCCACCGCATAGATCCCCGGATACCGGCTGGTGGAGATCCCCCGCAACTGCGCGACGATCACGGCCACCAGCACCACCAGGGCGCCCAGCAACGAGACCCACACGGGAACTCCCAGCAGGTCTTGGACCGGCAGGAAGTAGTAGAGGCCCAGGAGAACGACGACGCTGGCCAATGAGCGAAGCAGCAGGGCCCCGAACAGCCGGCGCCGCTGGACGCGGCTCAGCGACTGCCCCCCGTTGAGAGCCTGCTCGGACGCCATAGCAACAGGAGGTTAGGAGGTGCCGACAGGCTCGCGCCTCCCCCGCAACGGATGATCCAAAAAGGACTGCGTTGACGGGACCTTGTGCCCTGGGCTTCATAATGAGACCGCCGTAGGTTTCTAACGAGATTGCGGTGCAGTCAGGTTTGCGTACTTTTGAGCAGTTTTGTGCAGTTCTAGTAACTCGGAGGACTTCGTGGCGGACGTTGCAACTGACGTGACCTGGGCATGTGTGGACGGCAACGAGGCGGCCGCACGCGTGGCTCATGCCTGCAGTGAGATCATCTCGATCTACCCGATCACCCCTGCCTCAACCATGGGCGAGCACGCCGATGCCTGGAGCGCAGCCGGACGGCGCAACCTGTGGGGTGCGGTCCCCGAGGTCATCGAGATGCAGTCCGAGGCGGGTGCGGCCGGCGCGCTGCACGGGGCGGTGCAAAAGGGCGCACTCGCCACGACGTTCACCTCCTCCCAGGGCCTGCTGCTGATGCTGCCCAACATGTACAAGATCGCCGGTGAGCTGTCGCCGTGCGTGATCCACGTCGCCGCCCGCACCCTGGCCACCCACGCGCTGTCGATCTTCGGCGATCACTCCGACGTGATGAGCGCCAGGATGACCGGCTGGGCGATGCTCTGCTCGTCCTCGGTCCAGGAGGCCCAGGACTTCGCACTGATCTCCCACGCCGCCACGATGCGCTCTCGCATCCCCTTCCTGCACTTCTTCGACGG
>PMJN01000123.1 GCA_003157445.1 Micrococcales bacterium | reverse complement strand
GCTGGAGCGCCACCGCCTCGGTGTCTCGGCGGCGACCGTGCGCAACGACATGGCAGCTCTGGAGGATGAGGGCCTGATCTCGGCTCCGCATACCAGCGCCGGGCGGGTTCCCACCGACGCCGGCTACCGGATGTTCGTCAACCGGCTCAGCGAGCTGAAACCTATGACCGGGCCGGAACGCACGGCTATCTCGACGTTTCTGCGGGGGGCGGTGGATCTGGATGACGTTGTTGATCGCACCGTCCGGTTGCTGGCCTCGCTGACCCATCAGGTGGCGGTCATGCAGTATCCGTCACTGACCCGTTCCTCGGTTCGTCACATCGAGCTGTTGCCGATGGGCGCCAGGCGTCTCATGGTCGTGCTCATCCTGAACACCGGCCGGGTCGAACAGAGGGTCATCGAGTCCTCTCGTGATCTGTTGGTCGCCGAGGGAGAGCAGTTCATCGCCGACCTCCGCTCGCGGCTGAACGTAGAGACCGGCGGGCATCAGCTGGTGGAGGCAGCCTCGCGGTTGCAGTCCCTGCCCGACAACTTCGCCCCGGCCGACCGTGATCTTGTGCGTGCAGTCATCCGCTCGCTGGAGGACGCCCTGGTCGAGGAGCGCGAGGAGCGGGTGGTCATGTCGGGGACCTCCAACCTCATGCGCTTCGGCACCGACTTCCCGCTCACCATCGGACCGGTGCTGGAGGCCCTCGAGGAACATGTCGTGCTGCTGAAGCTTCTTGCCACCATGAGCAATGAAGGTGATGTGGTGGCGGTTCGTATTGGCCATGAGAACCCGCACGCTGGGCTGAGCTCGACGTCGGTGGTCAGCACCGGGTACGGCGCAGGCAGGGAAGTCGTGGCTGGGCTCGGAGTGCTCGGACCGACCCGGATGGACTACCCGACGACGATGGCGTCGGTGCGCGCCGTGGCCCGCTACGTCTCAGAAATACTCGCTCCATGACTGGCCACGACATGACCCGGGCCAACTCCGCAATCAACAGGCGCAAGGACACTCTTTGAACAACTATTACCAGGATCTAGGCGTTGCACGTGACGCCACCACCGAGGACATCAAGCGCGCCTACCATCGGTTGGCGCGCAAGATGCACCCGGATGTGAATACTCATGACGGGGCCGAGGAGGAGTTCAAGAAGGTCTCCCAGGCATATGACGTCTTGTCCGACCCGGAGAAGCGCCGCGCCTTCGATGCCGGCGCGGACCCGTACGGCGGTGCGAACGCCAACTTCGGCCAGGGCTTCTCGTTTAGCGATGTCATGGACGCCTTCTTTGGCCAGGCGGCTAGCGGCGCCGGACGGGGGCCCCGCTCGCGCCAGCGTCGGGGCCAGGACGCTCTCATCCAGATCGAGATCGACCTGGCTCAGGCCGTTTTCGGTGCTGAACGAGAGCTGTCGGTGGACACCGCAGTTGTCTGCACCATCTGCAAGGGCAGCGGTTCGCAGCCGGGCACCAGCACACGTCGCTGCGACGTCTGTGGCGGTCGGGGCGAGATTCATCAGGTCCAGCGGTCCTTCCTCGGTCAGGTCATGACCTCCCGCACGTGCTCGGCATGTCAGGGTGTTGGCACCGTTATCGCCAACCCCTGCTTCGAGTGCTCCGGCGAGGGCCGGGTGCGCACTCGGCGCAACCTCAAACTCCGCGTCCCGGCCGGCGTCGACACCGGCACCCGGATCCAACTGCCAGGTGAGGGTGAGGTCGGATCCGGTGGGGGACCAGCGGGCGACCTGTACGTCGAAGTTGTTGTCACCCCCCATGAGACCTACCAGCGCCGAGGCGACGACCTGCACTGCTCGGCCGAGCTCCCCATGACAGCGGCGGCCCTGGGCGCGACCATCAAGCTCGACACCTTTGACGGGATGATCGACCTTGAGATCAAGCCGGGCACCCAGCCGGGCGACATCATGACGCTCAAGGGCAAGGGCGTTACCCACCTGAGGGGGACTGGGCGCGGCGATATCCTGGTTCATGCAGGAGTTCAGACGCCGACCAAGCTCACACCCGAGCAGGAGGAGATTCTGGGCCAACTCGCGGCGCTGCGCGGTGAGGAACGTCCCGTAGGTCGGCTCTCACCGGCTTCACAAGGTCTGTTCGGTAAGCTGCGCGACGCGTTTTTGGGTAAGTAGACACACCTCGTGAGCGCCCCGCTCTTCTTCGTGTCTGCGGATCAGCTGGCCGGGTCCAGCCCGGGCTCCGAGCTGATTCTGGATGGTCCCGAGGGACATCATGGCGCGACGGTAAAGCGGATCGGCGACGGCGAGCAAGTTCTGCTCACTGACGGCCTGGGCCACCGGGCGGAGGCCGTCGTCGACAGCATCGGGGTGGGGTTGCTGCGACTGAGGCTGACGGCGATCAGCCAGGATCGGCCGCCGAACCCGCGCTTCGTGCTGATTCAGGCCCTGGCCAAGGGCGATCGTGGCGAGCAGGCCATTGAGGCCGCCACCGAGCTCGGGGTCGACGAGGTGGTGCCTTGGCAGGCCGCACGCAGCATCGTGATCTGGCGCGGCGAGCGAGCGCTCAGATCGCTGCGCAAATGGGAGTCTGTGGTTCTGGCGGCGACAAAGCAGTCGCGCCGCACCCGGGTCCCGTTGGTCAGCGAGCCCGCAGATCACCAGGCTGTTCTAGCCCGGATCGAGGCGGCGGCGCTTGCGTTCGTCCTGCACGAAGAGGCGCAGCAGCCTTTGGCCGGCCTCGACCTGCCCTCTTCGGGCGATGTTGTGCTCATTGTCGGTCCCGAAGGCGGTGTAGCTCCCAGCGAGCTCAGCGCTTTCGTGGCTGCCGGAGCGGTGCCGGTGCGGCTTGGGCCAAACGTCCTGCGCTCATCAAGCGCAGGACCGGCGGCGCTCGCGGTGATCAGTGCCGCCGATCGCTGGCGCTGAGTAGCCGTGAGACGACGGTCAATGTTCTTTCCCGAATCTGATGTCCAGCGAACTCAGCGCGGCTGGCTCGCCGTACGCTCGTCCCATGAGCACCGACCACGCTCCGGCCGCGAGCGACTGCCTGTTCTGCAGGATCATCGCCCGCCAGATCCCGGCAAACATCATCCACGAGACGCCGACCACATTGGCGTTCCGCGATATCAAACCTCAGGCGCCGACCCACGTCCTGGTGATCCCCAAGGAACACCAGCCAAATGTGGTGGCACTGGGTGTCTCATCCCCGCAAGCACTGGTGGACCTGTTCGAGGCGGTAGGGGCCGTGGCTCGGTTTGAGGGCCTGCAGGCCGGGTACCGCAGCGTGTTCAACACCGGTGCCCTGGCACAGCAGGAGGTGTTCCACGCGCACGTGCACGTGCTGGGAGGTCGGGCAATGACGTGGCCGCCGGGCTGAGAACCCACGTAGACTGAGCTCAAGATGACAGAAGATGGACAGCCCACGCACATCATCGTTCTTCCGCCCGAGTTGTCCATGGTGACATTGCTCGGGCCACGGGACGAGTTGTTACGCGCCATAGAGAACTCCTTCCCCCACCTTGATCTGCTCGTTCGAGGCAACGAGTTCCA
>PMJN01000213.1:4248-4499 GCA_003157445.1 Micrococcales bacterium | reverse complement strand
GTGCAGTGGCACCCCGAAGTCATCCACTCCACCTATGGCCAGCGGGTGCTGGAGAACTTCTTGTTCCGCGGGGCCGGCCTGGCCGCGGACTGGACAGCATCCAATGTTGTGGAAGATCAGGTGGCTGCGGTCCGCGAGCAGGTTGGCACAGGCAGGGTGCTGTGTGCACTCTCCGGCGGGGTCGACTCCTCAGTTGCGGCAGCCTTGGTGCACCGGGCGGTCGGCGACCAGCTGACCTGCGTGTTCGTCGA
>PMJN01000213.1:0-4238 GCA_003157445.1 Micrococcales bacterium | reverse complement strand
CGATGGCAGCGGTCATCCCATCGAATGGCTGGTTCAGGGCACGCTGTATCCCGACGTCGTCGAGTCCGGTGGCGGCACGGGCACCGCCAGCATCAAGTCGCACCACAATGTGGGTGGGTTGCCCGATGACCTGCAGTTCAACCTGATCGAGCCGTTGCGCATGTTGTTCAAGGACGAGGTGCGTCAGGTCGGTCTCAAACTGGGCGTGCCCGAGGCAATCGTGTGGCGCCAGCCGTTTCCCGGACCGGGCTTGGCCATCCGGATCGTCGGTGAGGTCACGGCCGAGCGGCTCTCGATCCTTCGCGCGGCCGACGCGATTGCTCGCGAGGAGCTGACCGCTGCCGGCCTCGACCGCGATATCTGGCAGTGCCCGGTGGTCCTTCTGGCCGACGTGCGGTCCGTAGGTGTGCAGGGCGATGGCCGCAGCTACGGACACCCCATCGTGTTGCGCCCGGTCTCTTCCGAGGACGCCATGACCGCAGACTGGACTCGGGTGCCCTATGACGTGCTTGCCAGGATCTCGACCCGGATTACCAACGAGGTAAGTGAGGTCAATCGCGTGGTGCTCGACGTGACGAGCAAGCCGCCGGGAACCATCGAGTGGGAGTGAGCCACCAATGACGAGGTGGCCGTGAGAACTCAACAGATCGACAACCTCAAGGCAGTTCCCAGATTCTTCGTGTGGGCAGGGCTGGTCCTTGCCGGATTCCTCGTTGTGGCTCTGGTGGAGTGCCTCATCTCCGGCAAGTTTGACCTCGACCTGCCGGTGATGGTTCCCTACGTGGCCCTGGGAACAACCTCTGGCTTCCTGGGATCGTGGATGAGGAATCGGCGAGAGGCCCAGGAAGTTTCCAGCGCGCTAACTCGCTACAACCAGGAGTTCCGGCAGGGGCAGTAAGCCGTCGCCGGCCAGTTCCAGCGCGGGCCCGACATGGTTACCTTCATCACTGCAATGCAGGCCAATTGAACAGACTACTGAGAGGCACCGACCATGCAGCAGCGAAACCTGGGCAGCCAGGGCTTGACCGTCTCCGCAGAGGGGCTCGGCTGCATGGGAATGAGCGCCTTCTACGGCGCCTTCGACGACGCCGAATCCACCGTCACAATCCATCGCGCCTTGGACCTCGGCATCACACTGCTGGACACCGCAGACGTATATGGCCCATTCACCAACGAGGTCCTTGTCGGCAAGGCCATCGCCCACCGGCGAGACGAGGTGGTGCTGGCCACCAAGTTCGGCAACGAGATCGACGAGAACGGCAGGCGCACTGGCAGGGTCAACGGTCGCCCGGAGTACGTCCGAGCCGCGGTCGAGGCTTCCCTGCAGCGCCTTGACGTGGATGTCATCGACCTCTACTACCAGCACCGAGTCGACCCCAACACCCCGATCGAGGAAACCTTCGGCGCCCTCGGTGGACTGGTCACCGCCGGAAAGCTGCGATACCTGGGCATCAGCGAGGCTGCGCCGGAGACCATCCGCCGCGCACACGCCACTCACCCGCTGAGCGCCGTGCAAACCGAGTACTCGCTGTTCACCCGCGACGTTGAGGACAACGGCGTGCTAGCGACCGTCCGCGAGCTCGGCATCGGCTTCGTGCCGTATTCCCCGCTCGGGCGCGGCTTCCTTTCCGGCCGGATCCGCAACATCGACGACCTTGACCGCGATGATTTTCGGCGGAGTTCCCCCCGTTTCCAGGGCGAGAATTTCACTAAGAACCTTGACGTGCTGGATCAAGTGGTGGCCATCGCCGAGCGCAAGGGTGTGACATCCAGCCAACTCGTCCTTGCCTGGGTGCTTGCCCAGGGCGTGGACATCGTCCCGATCCCGGGCACCCGGCGGATCGCCAACCTGCAGGAGAACATCGCGGCCAAGGACATCGCACTCAGTGATGGCGACCTCGCCGCTATCGACCACGTGGCCCCGGCTGGGATCGCCGCCGGTGAGCGCTACGCACCCGGTGGCATGCGGGCCGTTCATCGCTGAGGCGAGAATCACCCGACCCCGGGTTAGGTCCAGGCACGCGATCGGTGCTGAGTCAGAACCGGAGGGGCGGCGCCCCTTTGGTGGGCGCTCAGATCGATGCCGCAGCGTTAATCGTTCGGAGCACGTCGACCTTGCGAGTTGAGCCCTAAATGGTCTTCAACGGCCCAGTGGGCGTGCATCGTTGGCCCCGTTTGGCCCACGGCAGCCACTCTGCGGGGCCCGCCATAGTGGCTGAGCTAGTGCATGCATGAGGCGGGACTGCGTCTGCTTCATCGATGACCTAGGGCGGAGACCCGGTCCTTCGGGTCGGGGAGGGAGTCCTTCTAAGGGGGTTGGTTCTGGTTGACGATGTATTCCTTGACGGTGGCCAGCGGCGGGCCGGGTGAATCGGGCGAAGTATGACGGTGGCCAGATTCTGCCGTGCATTACTGCCTTGTTGATTCTGTCGACGAAGTCTTGCCGCAACCGTCTGGGTGAGGCGCCTGTGAGGGAGTTGACCAAGTGGGAGAGTGCCACCTTGGGTGGGTGGGGCACGAGTAGGTGGACACGGTCTTCGGCTCGGTTGAACTCGGCAGGGGCCGCGAACAAGTCCGCGCACACCTGTGCCATGACTTGTTCGCACCGGTTGAGTATCTGCGTGTCGAACACGCCACGGCGATACTTGGTGACGAAGACCAAGTGGACGTGGTTTTGTGGACGAGGCTTCTGCTGGGCCGGGATGTCGGCTCTGGTGACCTGCTGGGTGTCGCAGGGCGACGTTACGTCGTGTGCAATAAGGTTCCGTCCGCATCCGAGTGACCAGCAGCGGGTGCTGCTGGGGCAGTGCGCCCATGTCCGGTATGTGTGGAATCTCGGCTTAGCGATTGAGTAGGAGTGAGCCTGTTGGGTAGTGAGGGCGCCGCACAGGCGCCGTGGAGGCCCTTCCTGGCTGCGGTGTGCGCGCTGGCAGCGGTTGGCGCTCTAGGGCTGCTCGCCACGGCGTACGTGGCCCTGCGGACCTCGCAAGGGCTCAGCCTGGACCGTGCGGCCGCTAACGCGGTCAGCAGCCCCCAACTGGTGCTGAATCGCCTTTACGACGGACTGAGCAGGGTGTCGGTCGGCTCGGTCGCCATCTCGTTGCTGGTCTGCGTGACACTGGCTGTGATGCGGCGCAGGTTCGACCTTGCGCTGGGCGCCGTGGTCATCATCGGGGGTGCGGACCTCACAACCCAGATCCTGAAGAACGACCTGTTCCGTCCCGTCGATGTCGGCCAGGGGCCCAACAGCCTACCGAGCGGACATACGACGGTCGCTTTGTCGATAGCGCTGGCAGCTGTGGTCGTAGCTCCATCGGCCTGGCGCTCGATGGTGGCGATCGGCGTGTCCGCAACCGCAGCGCTCGTCGGGGTCGCGTTGGTTCTTGGCAGGTGGCACCGACCTTCGGACGTCATCGCGGCAACCTTTGTGTGTGTCGTCTGGGCGGCAGTCGGGCTGTTGGCCGCGGCACTGGTCAGGCATCGTCCTCCGGTCGTGGCACCCAAGGTTTCGGTCCATGTGGGAGCGCTCATCGGCGCCTCGATGGTCGGAGGGCTTCTGGTGTCGTGGGGAGTCAGGCCAGAGGCGGGTTTACGCGACCTCGGCCTTGGCATCCTCTCGCTAGGGTCGATCGGGCTGGCCTGTGCAGTCAGCATCGCCGCAGTCGCCTACATAGCCGATCGTCACCTGGGGTGAAATCCGGACGACACTGTCTTGGTTAGGGTGTGACGGTGCTTAGGACTTCGGTGGCAGTAACGGCGGGCAAGATGGCACGTGTCGCATCGAGGTTGCGCGGAGGCGGTTCGGCGCTGCCCGGACTCGTGGTCGAGAGGCTGGACCCGCGCTTCTTGACCCACGCGCTCGCGGACCTTTCTCGCGGCGTCGTGGTGGTCACCGGCACAAACGGCAAGACCACGACCACCAAGATGTTGGTGGCAATCCTGCGTGAACACGNNGTCCTGGAGCTTGACGAGGCTCACGCCTTGAAATTCGCTGCTGAGGTGAAGCCGACCCACGCGTTGCTGCTCAATGTCGCTCGCGACCAGCTCGACCGTTTCGCCGAGATCGACCACACTGCCAGGCTGCTTGCCGAGCTTGCAGAGCAGACCACGATCGGGGTGGTCCTGAACCTCAACGACTCCTTCGTCTCGCGGATCGCCGGACGGGTGCGCACCGGTGTCAGCGTCACCTACTTCGGCGTTGACCCGTCGATCGCGGACCGTCTTCCTGAGCTGCAGGA
>PMJN01000496.1 GCA_003157445.1 Micrococcales bacterium | reverse complement strand
GTGCGAGGGACCGGCTCAGTCATCTGTGCGCAAGGGATGCCACCGGGTTGCCAGCCGTCGAGATGGCCCGCGCGAGTGTCGAGTCGTTGGCCGAGAACACCTCGGATGCCGTCGTGGCGCCGCTGCTGTGGGGGGCGGTCGCCGGCGTCCCGGGGTTGCTCGGCTACCGGGCTGTCAACACCCTCGATGCCATGGTGGGATACCGTTCGCAACGCTATCTGCGGTTCGGGTGGGCCTCGGCGCGTCTGGACGACCTGCTCAATCTCGTCCCGGCCAGGGTCGCGGCGGCCCTGACTGTTGTCGCGGCGCCAGTGGTCGGTGGGAGCTGTGTTGATGCGTGGAGGATCTGGAGCAGGGACGGGTCCCGACACCCGAGTCCCAACGCGGGACTGGTGGAGGCAGCAAGTGCTGGCGCCCTGGGCGTGACCATCGGTGGCTCCAACATGTACGACGGATCCCCTGAGCACCGTGGGACCCTGGGCGACGGCGTGGTTACGCCGTGAGCTCGAGAGCGCGCTCGACGAGGTGGGCCGATATCCGGACGTCGCCCCTGCGGTGGAGGCACTGGCCCGGCTGCACGGATGTCCTTCGACCTCAGTGCCGGTTACGAACGGGGTCTGCGCAGGCATTCACCTTGGTCGCCCGTGCACGACGCTGGCGAAAGCCGCTCGTGGTGCACCCGCAGTTCACAGAGCCCGAGTTCGCACTGCGGGCTAACGGGCATGTCGTGACTCGCCTGATCCTGGACCAGGAGGACGGTTTGCCATCGGCGGCAGAGGTCTTGACGACCGAGCACGACGCCTCTCTGGCCGAGGATGACGTCACATTGACCTCTTTCGAACTTGACTACGACACCAGAATGACATGACAATGGTGTCATGGATCTAGCGCACTACGTCAACGATCTCCAACACCAGCTCGAAGTTGCCGCGGAAGCGGGCGGTGAGCAAGCCCGTGCACTTGCCGAGCGCCTCATCGCGCCGCTCGAGTCGGCCACCCGGCTCGTTCTGTTGGAGGCACTGTCTGTGGCTGCGAGCGAGATCACCCGCGACCTCGCACCAGGCTCGGTTGATGTGCGCCTCCGCGGACGCGACCCCGAGTTCGTTGTAACGCCACCACCGGTCAGCCCAGCGTTTGAGGACGTCGCCGACAACACGTCCGCGGCTGCCCTCTCGTCCATCCAAACGGTTCCGGGTGACTCTGAGGAAGGTGGTACATCACGAACCACGCTGCGCATGCCAGACCACGTCAAGGTGCGGATCGAGGAGACTGCCGCGCGAGAAGGGCTCTCGGTCAACGCCTGGCTCGTCCGTACCGTCGCCGCAGCGCTGGAGCCCAAGAACCGCAGCCCCGCGCAGCGGGCCTCACGAGGCGGCGAGCGATATACCGGCTGGGTTCACTAGCACCACCCGGCTTTCAATACCCGTCCCGGCCAGAGGGGGCGTCAACACCAATCACCTCAAAGGGAGCACAGCCATGCCTGTCTTCGCAACACCAGAACCGATCTCCGTGACGATCGAACTCAGCGCCGGCGACGCACGGATCATTGCGAGCGACCGCACTGACACCGTCATCGAGGTGAGGCCTCGCGATGACTCCAAGGCATCTGACATCAGAGCCGCCGAGCAGACCCAGGTCGAGTACTTCAGCGGCAGACTGCTGGTCAAGAGCCGGCAGCGCAACTTCATCTATGAGGGCGCCCGAAGCGTCATCGGGCCCGGCGTAGGCAGCCCGGTGGTCGACGTCACCATCGAACTGCCCGCGGGTTCGCACGTGCAAGGTGACACCGGCATGGGTGAGTTCGGCTGCGAAGGCAACCTCGGAGAGTGCCGGTTCAAAACCGGAATGGGCAACATCCGCCTCGACCACAGTGGCGCTTTCCATCTCAAAACCGGAATGGGCAACATCGTCGTGGATTGTGCCTCCGGTGACGCCGATGTCACCACTGGGTCGGGCGAGGTGCGAATCGGTCACATCGGGGGCGCGGCGGTGATCAAGAACTCCAACGGCGACACCGTGGTGGGGGAAGTCACCGGCGATCTGCGAGTGAAGTCGGCCAATGGCCGAATCTCTGTCGACCGGGCACACGCTTCCGTCATCGCCAAGACGGCCAACGGCAGCATCCGGATCGGCGAGGTCGTGAATGGTGCGATTGTGCTCGAGACCGCTGCCGGTGAGCTTCAGGTCGGGATCCGCGAAGGCACCGCAGCCTGGCTGGACGTGAGTTCCCACTACGGAAGGGTGCGCAACTCGCTGGACGAAGCCGGCAGCCCCGAGCAGTCGGAAGCCACGGTCGAGGTCCGGGCCCGCACCTCCTACGGGGACATCAAGATCCATCGTGCGAACCAGACCACCCAGACAGGGAACTGAGAGCCATGAACACCCAACTTCATCAACCGGCCATCACAGCAACCGGGCTGCGCAAGTCATATGGCGAGAAGATCGTGCTCGGTGGCATCGACCTGAGTGTTGCCATGGGCATTTCAGGTATCACCTCAAAGGTGATCGGTGACAAGCGGCGGTGGCGGCATTACAAGGGGCGCACTAGACAGTCTCCCGCGAGCTATCGCACGGCGGTCAATGCCATCGAGCGCTACCTGATGTACTTGGTGCCGGTGGACGGCGACAGCGCGGCTGCGATGTTCGAGGACCTTGCCGATCTGCTCGAACGGGCCGCGGCGGACGGTACGCCGATCCGCAACACCGTCGGGGAGGACCCCGTGGCGTTCGTCGAGGCGTTCGTTCAGAACTACTCGAAGGGCGGATACATCCCCACCAGGGCTCGGGAACGGTTGACCAGTGCCATCGAGCGCGCCGAAGCAGAGGATGGGGGGACCCGCTCATGACGGCCCAACCGACCGCCGGACCTGCGATTCGCGTGCAGGGCCTGGTGAAGTCGTTCAACAAGTTGGAGGTGCTGCGCGGGGTGGACTTCGACGTGGCGCCCGGCAGCATCTTCGCCCTGCTCGGCTCGAACGGGGCGGGTAAGACCACGGTGGTGAGAATCCTGTCCACGCTGCTGAGGGCCGACTCGGGAACGGCCGGCGTCAACGGCTTCGATGTCGCCACGCAGGCGGCGAACGTGCGTGAGTCCATCAGCCTCACCGGACAGTTCGCGGCCGTCGACGACATCCTCAGCGGGCGGGAGAACCTCGTGCTGATCGCCCGGTTGCGGCACCTGAAGGACCCGGGCACGATCGCGGATGACCTGCTCGATCGCTTCTCGCTGACCGACGCGGCTCCGCGGAAGGTGTCGACGTACTCGGGTGGCATGCGCCGCCGCCTCGACATCGCGATGAGCCTCATCGGGAACCCACCGGTCATCTTCCTCGACGAGCCGACGGCCGGACTCGATCCCCAGGCGCGCCTCGAGGTGTGGCGGACCGTCAAGGAACTCACCGAGCGCGGCACGACCGTGTTGCTCACGACGCAGGATCTGGATGAGGCCGAACAGCTCGCCGAGCGGATCGCGATCCTGCACGGTGGCCGGATCATCGTGAACGGCACCCTCAGCGAGCTCAAGCAGCTGCTCCCGCCCGCCGAGGTCGAGTACGTCGAGAAGCAGCCCACCCTCGAGGACGTCTTTCTCGCCGTCGTCGGTGACGACGGCGAGGACGGCAACGCCGGCGATGACCGCAGCCTCGGTACGAACGAGTAAGGAACAACGATGCCCACGCATTTCTTCGGCGACCCCGCCTTCCTGACGGGGCGGTCCCTGCGGCACATCACGCGCAGCTTGG
>PMJN01000457.1 GCA_003157445.1 Micrococcales bacterium | reverse complement strand
CCATCGCTATGTCCGGAGCCCTGGTGCTCAAGGCGACGACAAACCGCCCATTAGTGATTCAATACATATTTCTTATGTGCCGCTAGGATAGTTCTTCCAGTTCGGACGGCCCATTCTCCACCTTGCAGACCTTGGCCTTGACCTTGGCCAACGGTGCCCCGACCATCATTGAGCGATGTGGCTAGCAGGGTCTCGGAATAGCCGCCGATAAGTTTCTTCCTACCCTCGATGAGGGAGAAGCTTCGAACATCCTCATACCGAACAATATCCACGCCTCCATCGTCAAGCTCGATAATAAGCCTTGTGGGAGTCACATACAGTGTGCCGAATGGGAACGAAGAGCGCGTCATTGCCAGAACGTCTTCGTTTAGGTCTTCGGCAACTTCAGAGGGTCCTTCGCAAAGGCGCCGTGTCTTCTCGGGCATATCGTTCAAGAGAGCCGTAACCTGCGTGTTTGACATGAAGTTCTCCCCGACGTGGTGTGATCTCTCCATCTGTGGAGCACCTAAGCTACCACCCGCTCCAAGGCTGTGGAATATAGTTCTTGCCCCATTCTGCGGGGGTGGTGAGAGCACTCACAGGTCGTCGCAGGGAGGCTCTCCGAACTTGACCGGGAAGCTGGGCCAGGGAGGGCCTTGATCACCGCACTGTGGTCGGTCGCGGTGTTGGATCCCGCGTTACCCGGGCGCAGAACACTGACAACGGCTTACCGGTCCCAATGCCTTCGCGGGCGGTGGGGCCAATTGGGTCTTTCTCTATTTGCCCTCAGCCAGGCGGCGGGAGTCAGTCAGCTTCGCTGTGCCGGACTTGAGCCATAACGAGCCTGGTCAGGGAGTTCGAATAGGCAACCTGTGTCAGGGGAACCAGCCCCGTTACATCTTGGTGGCGGGGCTGGCCGTGCCCTTGTTATGAAGGCGTCCCGACCCCGAACTTCTCCTCTCGGAGCCTGCGCGCGGTGATCTTAGAAATGTCCATGCCACGGATGGATCCACATCCTCTAGGATTCGGCTCTTACCGCACTCCCACGCCCGGGTCCACATGACCGGGGCCGACATGGACCTAACCTCAACCCACTCTGCCATGGGCTGGGGGCCATCCGCGTGCTCACAGGCCTTTGAGTCGAAGTCCCAGTCCGCCGTCTTTCTGAAGCCCATATCCTCGATCATGGCCTCTGACATTGATGGACCTTGGTCATTTGTCCGGTACTCCCTGACCGCGATTACGCCGAGATCGGTGTGGTTTCCCAAGTCGTCCACCTCCTCGCCGAAGATGGTGACGGCGGGAGCGCTGAATGAGCCGCCCTCGCGGACGCCGGTGATACGCGCCATGTACTTGATCGTGCTCACGATGCTCCGTCCTTCGATGTGCTGAAGCTGCGGACTGTCCGCAGCCAGGTCATGCCTGACAGATGTGCCAGTTGACGCATTTCTGTTACTCATTACAGATTCCCTTCCCATCTGCTGATGGGTCTTTGAGGGAGCCCCGTTGGCTCCCGTGACACGCGGTAGCGGACAGAATCAACCGCAGCCGCATGGTCTGGTGGCCTAGGGCAACTGCCCTATAGCGTCTTGTCGTAGTGAATGCTGGGCGAGTTTTGCTCTTGGCAACGAGGTTTGATGCCGAGGTGCTGGACCGGTCTCGCGGGGAAGGTCCTCGCAGTCCGGGCAGGCTCGTCGCCACCAGTTCTTGAAGCCGCCGCACGCGGGACAGATCTGGTTGTCCGGACTTGACGAGGAACCTCCGCCGTCATCATCGGGGGTAGACGAGGTAAACGAATGTGACGAAGTAACTCGGTCAACCACAGGGGTTTCCTCGTCTACTTCGTTTACTTCGTGCCCACCAGCAGGTGTGTCGGGAGGATTCTTCGTGACCTTCGTGAGTCGCATGGCCGGGCGGCCAGGCTTGCCCGATTCAGTGGTCGTCTCATAGCCGCCGGTGGCGACGGCCTGCCGGATCAGCTCTGAGATGGCAGCCGCGCTCTTGCTGTTGCTGAACACCGCCGAGGTGATCTGGGTGCGGGTCAGGCTGTGACCCTTGGCCTTGTCCACGGCCTCACAGAGCCGGACAAGGTCAACATTGGCGGCCAGGTCACCGAAGACGTACCACGCTGACGCCTGGGCATTGACGACCGCATGATCCCTTCGTCGCCCTGCCATCGGATCAAGCTGCCACAGGGTGACCAGGGGGAGATTGATCCGTTGACGTTGACTCAGGTGCGCTCCATCCAGGTGGGGATGGGCAACTTGGGCGCAGCCGTCATCACTTTGGCAGGGTCGGGTCTGCGGATCGGTGAACTCCTTGGGCTTGATGTTTCCCATGTCGATTTCCTGCGGCGGACGATCCGAGTTGAGCGTCAGAGGTCTCAGTCGGGGGAGCTAACCCCACCGAAATCTAGGTTGTCAGCTCGTACAGTGCCTGTCGGCCAGACCGTCATCGAGGGACTGGCCGCGTACCTCGATGCTGAGGATCGGCATACGAGTCCCTTGTTTGTGAACGTGCTGGGTCGCCCGCTGACCTATCGGCAGTGGAAGCCGCTCTGGAAGGTGGCGATAGCGCAGGCCAAGGTTGAGGCCACCGCCCACTCGTTGCGGCATTTCTATGCCAGTGCGTTGATCGCTGGGGGAGCGTCGGTCAAACAGGTGCAGACGGTCCTGGGGCACGCCTCAGCAGTGGTCACGCTGCGGACCTACGCGCATCTTTGGCCCGGAGACGACGACCGCACCCGGACCATCATCGACGCCATCTTCAGCGCTTCTGCGGACCAGGTGCGGACTAGCGAGGTGCTCTGACTGCTCCTGTGCAGGTCAGAGACCCATGGTGCTTATGCTGCTTTTTTGGTCTCCCAGAAGATCACTGCGATCTGGTCGATCTTGGCAAGCAGCTGGTCGGCCACCGCCGGGTCCCAGGAGGACTTGGTGCCACCGGCACCGGCAAGTTTGGTGGCCTCGTTGAACAGTGTGTTCAGCTGGGGGTACTTCTCGAAGTGCGCGGGTTTGAAGTAGTCGGTCCACAACACCCACAGGTGGTGTTTGACCAGGTCGGAGCGCTCTTCCTTGATGGTCAGGGCGCGGGCTTTGAAGTCGGGGTCGCTGGAGGCGGCTGCCTTGACCATGCAGGCCTTGACGGACTCGGCCTCGATCTTGGCCTGGGCGGGGTCGTAGATTCCGCAGGGCAGGTCGCAGTGGGCGCTGACCTGAACCGGAGCGGCAAACAAACGCGAGAACATCTGAGGTCCCTTCGAATAATATTGGGTGCCCTAAGAACCTACCGCGGCGCAGTTATCGAAGGCGAGCAGGGACCCACATGCGTAGCCGGTCCGGCAGCCGAAGGAGCACCCTGGCCCGGATGCCGGCGGCCGGGATCGCGCCGACACCGGCCGCCCAGGAGTCCAGACCCTCCTTGGGATTGTCTCGCTCGACCCACCATCCGTCCCCGCCCTGCGGGTCGCGGCGGGTGAGGCGTTTGACGGCCAGCGGGCGCGGGGCGCCTGCTGCGTCGTTGGGCAGGCGAACAATGGCGAGCTTTCCGCATCGGGGGCGCGCGCCGTATAGCACCAGCAGGCGGTCTCCCTCGTGCAGGCCGGGCTCCATCGAACGACCGTGGACATGGGCGATTCCGAGCTTGCGTGGCGTCATTCATCTCCCTGCAGATAGTGCTCCTCAGGAAGCTCCTGAAGACGTTGCTCCGCGAGGATGGCTTCCTCCAAGGACTCCGGTACGTGCTCGACGGCCTGTGGCTTGGCCTCGATCCGGTGCAGGAAAGACTTGGTGCGGGGATGTTGCGGGTTGTCGATCACCGACTTGGGGTCGCCCTGCTCGACGACCACGCCACCGTCCATGAAGACTACGCGATCGGCGACTTCGCGAGCGAAGCTCATCTCGTGGGTCACCACGATCATGGTCGTGCCCTCTTTGGCAAGCTCTCGCATCACGGCCAGGACCTCACCGACCAGCTCGGGGTCAAGAGCCGAGGTGGGCTCGTCGAAGAGCATCAGCTTGGGCGACATGGCCATGGCCCGGGCGATGGCCACGCGCTGCTGCTGGCCACCAGAGAGCTGGGAGGGATAGGCATAGGGCTTGTCCAGCAGACCGACCCTGGCCAGCAGGGCGTTCGCGCGTTCGCGCGCCTGAGCCTTCTTCTCGCCCTTGACCTGCATCGGGGCTTCCATGATGTTCTCGAGCGTGGTCTTGTGCGGGAAAAGGTTGAACCGCTGGAAGACCATGCCGATCTCGCGACGTTGGGCCGCGATGGCCTTGTTGTCTAGGCGGTACAGCGTGCCATCGCGGTCCTTGTAGCCCATCAGCTCCCCATCGACCCAGATCCGGCCACCATCGATGGTCTCCAGCTGGTTGATGCAGCGCAGGAAGGTGGTCTTGCCCGAGCCCGAGGGGCCGAGCAGGCAGATCACCTGCCCCTTGTGCACGTCCATGTCGATGCCCTTGAGGACCTGGTTGTCGTGGAAGGACTTCATCACGTTGACGGCGTGCACCAGGGGCATTTCAGGGTTGGCTACCTCATGGGACTTCTCGGCGGGATCAGACATCACGCACCACCCATCCCGGCGCCGCGGGCGAACCGCTTGTTCTTGGGCTTCTTCTGGCCAAAGCCACGGCCGAAGTGTCGCTCGAGGTAGAACTGTCCGACCATCAGAATGCTGGTGATGATCAGATACCAGGTTGACGCCGCTACAAAAGCCGGGAACGTCTTGTAGGTACGTGAACCGATGGAGGAGAGCTGGAAGAAGAGCTCGGTGCTCAGCGGCAAGGCGATCAGCAGCGAGGTGTCCTTGACCATGGCGATCGTCTCGTTGCCGGTAGGGGGCACGATGACCCGCATGGCCTGGGGGAGCACGATCCGGCGCATGGTCTTGCCGCTGCTCATGCCGAGCGCCTCGGCTGCCTCCGCCTGGCCCTTGTCGACGGACAGGATTCCGGCGCGGGCTCTCTCGGACATGTAGGCGGCCTCGGAC
>PMJN01000010.1 GCA_003157445.1 Micrococcales bacterium | reverse complement strand
TGCGACAAGGGCGGCGAGTGCCCCCTGCAGAACCAGGCCATGGCCAGGGGACGGACTACGAGCCGCTTCGAGGATGTCAAGCGCACCTACCCCAAGCCGGTCAACATCTCCGCCCAGGTGCTGCTCGATCGCGAACGCTGTGTCCTGTGCGCACGGTGCACCCGCTTCTCCGAGCAGATCGCAGGCGATCCCTTCATCGCGCTGGTCGAGCGAGGTGCCCTTCAACAGATAGGCATCTTCCAGGAGAAACCGTTCGAGTCCTACTTCTCCGGCAACACGGTCCAGATCTGCCCGGTCGGTGCTCTGACGGGCGCGGCATACCGCTTCCGTTCGCGTCCCTTCGACCTCGTCTCCACCCCGAGCGTCTGCGAGCACTGCGCGAGCGGCTGCGCGACCCGCACGGATCATCGTCGGGGAACCGTACTGCGCCGGATGGCCGCTAATGACCCTGCTGTCAACGAGGAGTGGAACTGCGACAAGGGTCGCTGGGCATTCACCTACGCAAGCGGCACGGACCGCATTACCGATCCGCTCGTGCGTGACCAGGACGGCAACCTTCAGGTCGCGTCCTGGCCCGAGGCGCTGGCCGCCGCAGCCCGCGGCCTGCTGGCAGCCCGCGATGCCAAGGGCGTCGGCGTGCTCGTCGGCGGCCGGGTCAGCGCCGAGGACGCATACGCCTACAGCAAGTTCGCCCGAATCGTTCTGCAGACCAACGACATCGACTTCCGTGCCCGCCCTCACTCGGTGGAGGAGGCTGATTTCCTGGCCAGCAACGTCGTGGCCACCGGCCCGGCCGCTGCCGGAGCCGGCGGATCAGTGACCTATGACGAAATCCAGGCTGCAAAGACCGTGCTGCTGGTGGGCTTCGAGCCTGAGGACGAGTCGCCGATCGTGTTCCTTCGCCTGCGAAAGGCGGTCCGCAAGACCAGGACTGCCGTCTTCGCAATCGCTCCGTTGGCCTCCCGTGGCCTGGAGAAGCTGGGTGGGACGTTGATCACTGCCTCACCTGGGACTGAGGCCAAGGTCTTGCAGATGCTGGCCGATAGTGCCAGTTCAGGCAACGGGGCCAGTGGTGACATCGCTGCTGCCCGGGCAGGCCTGGACGCCGAAGGCGCCCTGATCCTGGTGGGGGAGCGACTTGGCAGCGTCCCCGGCGCACTGTCGGCCGCGGCCGCGCTTGCCTCCGGCAGCGGTGCACGGTTGGCGTGGATACCTCGGCGTGCGGGAGAGCGGGGAGCACTCGAGAGCGGAGCACTGCCCAACCTGCTGCCCGGCGGTCGTCCGGTAACCGAGTCCGCGGCCCGGGCCGAAGTCGGCGCGGCGTGGGACGTTGTCGGACTGCCGGCGAAGGTTGGCCGGGATACCTCGGCCATCATCGCGGCGGCCCGTGCCGGAGAGCTCGCTGGTCTGCTGGTGGGCGGCATCGACCCGGCAGACCTGATTGGCTCCGCTGAGGTCCTGGAGGCCTTGGCCAAGTCGTTCGTGGTTTCTCTGGAGCTTCGCGAGAGCGCGGTCACCGACTTCGCTGACGTGATCCTGCCTGTGGCTGCTCATCAGGAGAAGGCCGGCACGTTCGTCAACTGGGAGGGTCGCGTCCGGCCATTCCAGGCGGCGCTGACCACCAATGCGATGAGCGACCATCGGGTCGTGGATCTGCTAGCCGCCGAGATGAGCGAGTCCCTGGGTGTGCGTACGCTGACGGACGCCCGCGCCGACATGGCAGCCCTGGGCTCGTGGGCCGGTGGGCGCGCCGAAGCGCCGACGGTTAAGGCGCTCGAGGTACCGGCACTCGATGCAGGTCAGGCAGTGCTGGCCACCTGGCATCACCTGCTGGACTCCGGCCGGATGCAGGACGGCGAGCCCTTCCTGGCTGGCACGGCGCCCAAGGCCAAGGCGCTGCTGTCTAGCAAGACGGCAGCATTGGCCGGTCTGGCCGAGGGCGACACCCTTCGTATCAGCGCCAGGTCGGGCGCCATCAGTGTCCCGGTCACCATCAGGGACATGGCTGACGACGTCATCTGGCTGCCAACCAACTCTCCTGGATCCGCGGTGCGTTCGACGCTGGGCGTCGATGCCGGCACCGCGGTCTCTCTGACAAAGGACGCTGCGCCATGAGCCTGATCGCTTCACTGGCAACCGGGCTGCAGACCAGCGCCCACACGCTCGTGCCGGCGCTGGCCAGCACCGACAATCCGGCAGCCGACTTCAGCGACACCCCTTGGTGGCTCTCACTGATCAAGGCAATTCTCATCTTCGTCTTCCTGATGATCAACACGCTGATCGTCATCTGGTTCGAGCGTCGTGTCATCGGCCGCATGCAGCAGCGCCCCGGCCCCAACCGCACCGGTCCGTTCGGTCTGCTGCAGACCCTCGCGGACGGGGTGAAGTTGGCGCTCAAGGAAGATCTGATACCCAAGAACGCCGACAAGGTTGTCTTCCTGCTGGCGCCGGTCATCGCCGGATCCATGGCGTTCGTGTCCTTCGCGATCATCCCTATGGGGCCGATGGTCACCATGTTCGGTCACCGGACCCCACTACAGTTGACCGACACGCCCGTCGCTGTTCTGCTGGTGCTGGCCGTTGCCGGGGTCGGTGTCTACGGCATCATCTTGGCCGGCTGGTCCTCAGGTTCGACCTACCCGCTGCTGGGTGGACTACGTTCCACCGCGCAGATCATCTCCTACGAGATCGCCATGGGTCTGTCGCTGGTTGCCATCTTCTTGTACAGCGGCTCGATGTCGACCTCACAGATCGTCGCCTCGCAGAAGAGCCTGTGGTTCATCATTCCGGCCTTCTTCTCCTTCCTGGTCTACGTCGTGACGATGGTCGGTGAGACCAACCGGCTTCCGTTCGACCTGGCAGAGGGCGAGGGGGAGCTCACCGGTGGCTTCCACACCGAGTACAGCTCGCTGAAGTTCGCAATGTTCTTCCTGGGTGAGTACGTCAACATGTTCACCGTCTCCGCGCTGGCGACCACCATGTTCCTGGGTGGCTGGCAGGCGCCTCCGGGCATCGCGGCGATCAACGAGGGCATGTTCAACCAGGGCTGGTGGGGGCTGTTGTGGTTCATCATCAAGCTGTGGAGCTTCATGTTCTTCTTCGTCTGGCTGCGCGGCTCGCTGCCGCGGGTTCGCTACGACCAGTTCATGCGTTTCGGCTGGAAGTTCCTCATCCCGGTGACCCTGCTCTGGGTTGTCGCGGTGGCTTTCATCCACGGCGCTCAACTGGCCTTCTTCGGTGCCAACACGGGGACGGCAAGCATCATCGTGGTCGGCGTGTTCGCCGCTATCGCGCTTCCTGTGGCCTGGATCTGGGAGGGCAAGCACGAGGCTGGCATTGTCCGGGTGGAGCCTCCCGAGGAGATAGATCCCTTCGCGGGGGGCTACCCGATCCCGGCGCTGCCCGGCCAGCGCCTGCGCGAGCCGAGCCTGCAGGGTGCGCGACCCCTGGGCGGCTCAGCTGACCAACCTGCACTGACCGATCAGGAGAACCCCCGTGGCTGATGAGAAGAAGGCGAGCTTTCTCTCGCAGCTGTTCGCCCCCGTCGGCGGCTTCGGGGTCACGTTCGCCACGATGTTCCGCAAGCTGGAGACCGAGGAGTACCCGGAGGTCAAGCGTCCGACCCAGCCGCGTTATCACGGTCGCCACCAGCTCAACCGGCATCCGGACGGTCTGGAGAAGTGCGTCGGCTGTGAGCTGTGCGCCTGGGCCTGTCCGGCGGACGCCATCTATGTCGAGGGTGCTAACAACGATGACAGCGAAGGGGGCAGCGGCCGGTTCTCACCGGGCGAGCGCTACGGCAGCGTCTACCAGATCAACTACCTGCGCTGCATCTTCTGCGGCCTGTGCATCGAGGCATGTCCCACTCGCGCTCTGACCATGACCAATGTCTATGAGCTGGCCGACGACAGCCGCGGCAAGCTGATCTTCGAGAAGCATCAGCTCCTGGCCCCTGTCCAGGAGGGCATGGTCGCCGCGCCGCACCCCATGGTGACCGGCATGGCCGAGCGTGACTACTACCAGGGCAAGGTCGCCACGGCCTCCCCTGAGCAGCGTGCGTGGGTCGAGGCCCGCGCGGCTGAGATCGCAAGAGCCACCGGGTCAGCCGACCCTCAGAGGGCCAAACCCGATGCAACATCCACTGCCAAATCAACAGAGCCGAGTGCCCGATGACCAGCGGTGGCGAAGCAGTCCTCTTTTGGACCCTGGCCCCGATCAGCGTGATTGCTGCCCTGAGCCTGCTTTTTGTGAGGAAGGCCGTGCACGTCGCCCTCGGAATGGCGCTGGTCATGATCAACCTGGGTGTCTTCTACATCGCCGAGAACGCGGACTTCCTGGGGATCGTGCAGATCTTCGTCTATACAGGCGCGGTCATGATGCTGTTCCTCTTCGTGCTAATGCTGGTAGGCGTCGACTCAGCGGACTCCCTGGTCGAGACCATCAAAGGCCAGAAGGTCGCCGGACTCCTGCTGGCAGTGGCCCTGGGGGCTGTGCTCATCGCGGCGATCGGCTCGGTGACGTTCGCCAGCCCCGTCGGTCTCACGGCCGCCAATGCCGGCGGCAACATCTCCGGAATAGCCAACCTGATCTTCGGCAAGTACGTCTGGACCTTTGAGGTCACCAGCGCACTGCTGATCACGGCAGCACTGGGTGCCATGGTCCTGGCCCACCGGGAACGACTCACCCCCCGCCCGACCCAGCGTCAGTGGTCCGAGCAACGCTTCCGGGCGGGCAAGAACCTGGCTGGGCTGCCTGCTCCCGGTGTCTACGCCCGCCGAAACGCGGTCGACACCCCGGCCTTGTTACCTGACGGAACCCCTAGCGAAGCGTCCGTATCGCGAGTGCTTGTCGCCCGCGAGCAGGTCGCCGACCCGGAGGGTCTTACCGGGGCTGAGCGAGCGATCGAGCGCGAGATCGAGGAAGGGTCCCAACGATGAGCCTGGTCAACTACATCTATCTGGCCACGACGCTGTTTGCTATCGGTGCCGCCACGGTGCTGATACGCCGCAACGCCATCGTGGTCTTCATGGGCGTCGAGCTGATGCTCAACGCGACCAACCTGGCCTTCGTGACCTTCGCACGAATGCACGGCTCCCTGGACGGTCAGGTGATCGCTCTGTTCGTCATGGTGGTGGCCGCCGCTGAGGTCGTCGTGGGGCTGGCCATCATCATGGCCATCTTCCGTGCCCGCCGGTCGGCCTCAGTCGACAACGCCAACCTGCTGAAGCTGTAAGGGGCACAAACATGCATCTGGTGCAACTTACCGCTGCTCACCTTGGCCAAATGGCTGGTGCGCAGGCCGTTCAACCCGCCTCGGGCGTCACGACCCTGGCCTGG
>PMJN01000357.1 GCA_003157445.1 Micrococcales bacterium | reverse complement strand
CGACCTCAACCTAGCCCTTGACGCGTTGAAACCCTGAGATTCGTTCGGTGGGAGCACCCAGGCTGGCGGCCCAGCAACGGACAGGCCAGAATCAGAGCATGGCACGCGGACTGCTGCGGATCTACCTGGGCGCCGCACCGGGAGTCGGTAAGACCGTAGCCATGCTCGGGGAAGCCCACCGCCGGGTCGGACGTGGAACCGATGTGGTCGTCGGTCTCTGCGAGACCCATGGACGCTCCTACACCGCGTCCCAGATGGAGGGCCTGGAAGAGATCCCAACGCGGGAGATCGAGTATCGCGGAACCTCGTTTCACGAGCTTGACCTCGACGCGGTGATGGCCCGCATGCCACAGGTAGCGCTGATCGACGAACTGGCCCACACCAACGTGCCAGGCTCGCGCAACACCAAGCGGTGGGAGGACATCAACGAGCTGCTCGAAGCTGGTATCGATGTCATCTCGACCGTCAACATCCAGCATCTCGAGTCGCTCAACGACGTGGTCGAGTCCATTACCGGCGTCAAGCAACGCGAGACCGTGCCAGATGACGTGGTGCGTGCGGCCGACCAGATCGAGCTGGTCGACATGACCCCCGAGGCTCTGCGGCGGCGGATGGCACACGGGAACATCTACGCTTCGGACAAGGTGGATGCGGCGCTATCCAACTACTTCCGTCCGGGCAACCTGTCAGCACTGCGGGAGCTGGCACTGCTGTGGTTGGCCGACCGCGTGGACGAGGCTCTGGAGCGTTACCGCCACGACCAGGGGATCTCGGCGCCCTGGCCAACGCGCGAACGCATCGTGGTGGCGCTGAACGGTCAGCCCGAGGGAGAGACCTTGTTGCGCCGCGGCGCTCAGATCGCCTCTCGGGGGGCAGGTGGTGAGCTGCTGGCAACTTACGTTGCCCAGTCCGACGGCCTGGTCGGGGCTGATCTCACCTCTATTGCCGCACAACGCAAGCTCACCGACGAGCTCGGCGGGACTTTCCACTCGGTCAGCGGAGACGACGTAGCCCAAGCGATCCTCGACTTCGCTCAAGGGGTCAACGCGACCCAGATCGTGCTGGGGGTCAGCCGCCATGGACGCCTGCAGTCCCTATGGTCACCCGGGGTCGGTGAGACCGTGGTCGCCGGCTCCGGTGACATTGACGTGCACCTGGTCTCCCACGACTATGCGCGCAAGGGTCCAGTCAAGGCGTCACGGGCCCGCTTCGGCAGCGGCATTGCCTTCGATACCGGCACTGGCCTCAGCATGCAGAGGCTGGCTGTCGCCTGGGTGATGGCCACAGTGGGCCTGGGCCTGTCAACGTGGCTACTGGTGGCGGCCCCCCAGCGCTACGACATGTCCCTGGACGTGCTGGCCCTTCTGGCACTGACCGTGGCATGCGCTCTGATAGGAGGGCTGTGGCCAGCGCTGTTCTGTGCCGTGACAAGCAGCCTCGTGCTCAACTTCTTCTTCACCGTGCCCCTGCACAGCTTTTCGATCTCGAACCCGGACGATGCCGCGGTCCTGGTCGTGTTCGTGCTGGTGGCTGCGTCGGTGGCCTCCGTGGTCCATCTCAGTGCCCGAAGCGCGGCTCAAGCCCAGGCTGCGGAGCGGGAGTCTCATGTTCTGGCCCGGCTTGCACACTCCCTGCTCGGCGCCGCCGACCAACTGCCCGCACTGCTTGACCAAGCGCGTGACACCTTTGGGATGCAGGCCGCGGCCATCGTGCGGCGCGATTCGATTCGCGATCCATGGGACGTTCTGGCCAGTACCGGCCCGTTCGACGTCAGCCAGGTGCGCGACGCGTCAGTGCGGACGCCAGTGGACGACCTGACGGAACTCGTGCTGTGCGGGCCAGTTATCGAAGCCGACCAGGAGCGTCTGGTCTCGGCCTTTGCCAGCCACGCATCGGCCATCCTGAACCGTGAGGACCTGATCCGCCAGGCCCGGGCCGCCAGCAGTCTGGCTAAGGACAGCCGAACCCGCACGGCCTTGCTCGCCGGGGTCTCACATGACCTTCGCACGCCCCTGGCCAGCATCAAAGCAGCCGTCTCCAGCCTGCGACAAGATGACATTACGTGGTCTTCTGCCGATGAGGCCGAGCTCCTGGAGTCCATCGAGGCGTCGGCCGACCGGCTCAACGCCATGGTGGGCAACCTGCTCGACATGTCACGGCTGCAGACCGGGTCGGTCACCGCCCACATCCAGGATCTGCATCTGCTGGACGTGCTCAACCCGGCCATCTCGGCTTTCGGCGACCAAGGTCTTCGGATCCGCACCTGGTTCCCGGACGGCCTCCCGTTGTTCCGGGCCGATGCCGGCCTGCTCGACCGCGTACTGGCCAACGTCCTGGAGAACGCGCTGAGGCACTCCCCTGGGCGCCAGGAGGTCGTCGTCAACGGCAGCGCCATAGGCAACCGGCTCCAGATTCGGATCGTCGACCGGGGCACGGGCGTCCCCGACAAGGCGAAGGAGGAGATCTTCGCCCCGTTCCGGCGTTTCGGGAACTCTACGCGAGGTGACGGTGTAGGCCTCGGACTTGCCGTTGCTCGCGGGCTGACCGAGGCGATGGACGGCACGCTCAGTGCCGAGGACACGCCGGGGGGCGGGCTGACGATCGTCGTAGACCTGCCGTTGGCAAAAGTGGAGAATTGACATCCTCCCGGCCACCTATGACCAGGATTGCAACCGCTCACCCGAAGGCAACATGTGCAGGTTCGCGCTTCACAGACAGGGCCAAGACTCGCAAGTCGCCGCGCGCTGGCGCGCCACGGGCTGGCGCGGTTAACGCTGGTACTGCCAAACAGTGCCGGGTTTGGTTATCGCCCAACAGGATTGAACCCGCAGCCTTCCACCGACAGGCGGAACGGTTTCCTCCCGGCCCGCAACGGCCGGGTTTGACCCTAGGAGAAACCCGATGATCCGCTGGCAGATGACGGGAGACAGCAGCTCGTGACGTTCATCATGGTCGTCGACGACGAACCTCACATCGTGCGCACCCTGACTATCAACCTGCGGGCTCGCGACTACGCCGTGGAGTCCGCAGGTGACGGGCGCTCGGCCCTGCAGATCATGTCGGAACGTACCCCGGACGTCATCGTGCTTGACCTGGGCCTGCCGGACATGGAAGGCGTTGAGGTGCTGCGCCGGATCCGCGAGACATCGCTGGTCCCTGTGATCGTTCTTTCGGCGAGGCAGGAATCCGACGACAAGATCGAGGCGCTGGACGCCGGAGCCGACGACTACGTCACCAAACCATTCGGTATGGCTGAGTTCTTAGCACGCGTACGAGCAGCCGCACGCCGCGGATCAGTCGAGGCCGAGCCGTTACCCACTGTGCACACAACCGACTTCACGCTGGACTTTGCGAACTACCGCGCCACGCGGGGCGAGCAGGAGGTTCATCTGACCCCCACCGAGTGGCGGCTGTTGTCGGCCCTGGCCGCAACGCCGGGACATCTGGTCACGCACGCGGCGCTGCTGCGTGCCGCCTGGGGACCGTCCTATGGGCGCGAGTCCAACTATCTGCGCGTCTACGCCAACCAGTTGCGCCGCAAGCTAGAACCCGACACCGGTCGACCGCAATACATCATCACCGAACCGGGCATCGGGTACCGGTTCATGATCTGAGCCCTTGTTCAGCAGCCGCCCGACCCCTTGGCCCTGATATTGGCCACGGCCCACCGAGCCAGCGCCGTCAGGTTGGCGGTACCGGTCTCAAACCGGCCGTCGGCAGGCTCGGAAGCGATTGCTAGCCCGATCCGCGAACCATCCGCAAGCGTGACGATACCCATCTGGCGAACGAGGTACCCCCCGCCCACACCTGGCCCCCAACCGCCCTTGAACTGCGCAGGAAGACCGACAGTTCCCATCCCCCAGCGTTGATCCGGTTCGACGTCCCCCATCAGTTGGAGCACTTCGCCGCTGTACTTGATGCAGGGCAGCGCCGCCACGAACCCAGCCTGGCTGGCCAAGGACCAGGTCGTCTGCCCGAACGCGCTGAACCCGGGGCGGACCTGCTGGGACTGAACACGCGTCTCACTGTCCCCCCCAGAACGGAGAACGGCCTGCACCTGTGCCGCTGCGGTCTCAGGTTCGCCCAGGTAGGCCCACAGCTGCTCGGCCGCTGCGTTGTCAGAGGCGGTCAGAGCGCGTTCCATCAGATCCTGGACCCCAGAGCTTGGCTGGCCATGGGCTTTGGCGACCACAGCCACAGCAAGTGGCACTTTGACCGTTGACCAGCCGGGACCAGTTTGCCACGATCCGAGCTGAGTTGTCCCTGCACCACCCCCACTGGTGTAAGCCAGGCCCTCAGATCCGCCTAGCTGTGCCGCCAGCTGGGCGAAACCTGTCTGCAGAGCGGCCGAGTCACCCGCGGCGGGGGGGCCCCCGGTGGTCGTCGCTGACGCTCCTGGCGTAGGGCTCTTCGTTGGCTGGGCCGAGAGCTCAGCCAAGAGACGATCGCGCTCCTTGCGCAGCCGCTCGGACTCCTGCTCCATCTGCTTCATGGCCTTAGCATGGGCCGGATCCGAAGTCGTCGTGGAACCCGCCCCGCCGGCGGATTGGTCGGCCGTGCTCTGACAGCCGGACAGAACGCACGCAATGGTTATCAAGACAATGAAGACATAACATCCCCGAAACCGTGCGGTCGCCTTGCTGGGACGATCACTGTGTGCGATCACTTGTCGGTCAATCGACACTCAGTTGACCGTCACCGAATGTAGACGACGGCATTGTTTCCACCACTGCATACTGACGGAACACCGGCCACACAGTTCATCGTGTAGTTCTGTCCGGTTACCGGGCTATACACCACGACGCTTTGGGTTCCGCCGCCCTGGTTGAGGTACGCGGCCGCAACGTTCAAAGCGAAAGGACAACTTGTGTTGGCGCCCGCGCTGACATTGGCTCCGCAAGAGGTGCCAGCCGGCTGCACTGGCTGTACCGGCTGCACCGTCTGTACCTGTGTGGTGGTCGGCGGTGGCGCAGTTTGCGTCTTGGCGGCCAACTGATCCTTCAGCTTCTGAACCTCGGCGGCGAGGGTCGCCTGCGCTTGCTGTGCAGCCGAAGCGCTCTGCTGCGCGGCTTCTTGGGACGCACCAGCGGCCTTGGCCTTGTCAAGCTCCGACTGTGAGGTGTTACTGCATCCTGACAACAGCAGCGACACACCGATGGCGAGAACGACAACTGGGCGACGCACGGTCCGACTTATCCCCATATGACGACGATATTCCACATGTCGTCACTGGGGTAGAGCAGTTGAGCGACTAAAGTTGAGCAGCCCTATCTAGCGATTGCTTAGTGAGACAACAATCAGTGAGGTAAACCTGAGTAGGTATTGCGGTGAGGTAATGCTGCCTCAGAAGTCGTCGCTTCGAGCGTTACGGGTAAGGGACCAGGCATCCTGGTCCTCGATCTCTTCATCGCTCTCGGGTGCCAGCGAGTCGCGAGTCGGACCACCCAGAGGCGCCCCCACAGCTGAAGCCGGAGCTGTGGCGTTCAGGTCCACGTGATCAGCAGGTGGGGAGGCAGCGCGGTCAAAGACCGGTTCGGCCTCGGGGACCTCCTCGCCGCGCATCAGGGCGAGTGTGGTGGGCAGATCGTCAAACCTGACCAGCACGTCGCGGGCCTTTGAGCCCTCCGACGGGCCGACGACCCCGCGGGACTCCAGCAGATCCATGAGCCTGCCAGCCTTGGCGAAGCCGACGCGCAGCTTGCGCTGCAGCATCGAGGTCGAGCCGAACTGGGTGGTGATGACGAGCTCGGTGGCCTGTAGCAGCAGCTGTAGGTCATCGCCGATGTCGTCCTCAACCACTTTCTTGGCCGCCGCCACTGTGACGTCTTCGCGATAGTGCGCCGTGAGTTGACCCTTGACGTGTTTGACCACAGCCTGGATCTCGGACTCGGTCACCCAGGCGCCCTGAACCCTCATCGGCTTGGAGGAACCCATCGGCAGGAACAACGCGTCCCCCTGGCCGATGAGCTTCTCTGCGCCCGGCTGGTCAAGA
>PMJN01000438.1 GCA_003157445.1 Micrococcales bacterium | reverse complement strand
GCGCAGGACTAGTCTGCCGACTTCGTGTGTTGGCTTTGGTATGAGCATCAACGACATCGCGCTGGTCACCATCGACGGCAAACCGACCTCATTGGCCCGCTACGCAGACAAGGTCAAGCTGATCGTGAACGTGGCCTCCCGGTGCGGTCTCGCGCCGCAGTACAAGAAGCTCGAGGAGCTGCAGAAGACCTACGGCGAGCGCGGATTCACGGTGCTGGGCTTCCCCAGCAACCAATTCCTGCAGGAGCTCAGCAGCGCTGAGGCCATCAAAGAGTTCTGCTCGACCACCTACGGCGTCACCTTCCCGATGTTCGAGAAGATCAGGGTGAATGGACGCTCCCGCCACCCCCTGTACGCCGAGCTGACCAAGGCACCGGACGCACAAGGCAAGGCCGGGCGAGTGAGGTGGAACTTCGAGAAGTTCGTCGTCACGCCTGCTGGGCAGGTGCACCGCTTCCGTCCGAAAGTGGAGCCCGATGCCCCCGAGATCCTCGACCTGATCGAGGCGTCACTGCCCTCGGCCAGCTGACCCCGTATGGGGGGTTAGTGCGCTGACAGTCATATAGCAGCAATGGACTTCCTTACTATAATTTGACCATTTTCCATTGGAATAGTAGACGTTCGAGTCCGCAGCTTTCTTCCCTCCACAGCTATCTCTCGACGCGCTGTTTAGCATTCGGCGATGTTTGGCTTCCCCTGCCAAACCGATCCTCTACCGGGACGGTGGACGGTCGACAACGTGCGACTTTCGTCCGTGACACCTTCGCGTGCGAAGATCCGGCATGAACCAGAGCGCTACCCAAACCCCCGCCGAGCGGCAGATCGCCGAGGCCATAGCCGCCGAGCGGGAGTCACTCAGAGCGGAGTGTCGCGCTGACGCTGCTCGCCTTGAACGGCTACTTGCGCCCGACTTTCATGAGTTCGGCACGTCAGGGGGCGAGATCGGCTACGAGGGCACGGCCGCGCGTGTCGCCGAAGAGACGGACCCGAACGGCGAACCGATCCTTGTGGAGAACATGCGCGGATGGTTTCTTGCCGAGGGCCTCGTGATGCTGAAGTACGTCTCCGAGAACAGCGGTCGGCGATCGAATCGCACCTCTTTGTGGCGCCGCGTGGAACCCGGTCACTGGCAGATGTTCCATCACCAGGGAACGCTTGCAGTTCCCTGACGCGGACAGACACCATTCACCGGGACCGAACGCACCGACATCAGCGATGGGCGTGAACAACACCCTGCGCCAATGGTGGGTGCGAACTCGAGCAGACCGAACAGTTTTTCGACATCTGCTTCGTCGCCGGCCTCGACTGTGATGCGTACAGGGACGACTCCCGTGCGGCACGGGTGTCGTCCCGGCATGCAGCTTCCATGACACTAAGGGGCAGCTGCAAGTCAACAAGACCCGCAACTTACTCGCGGGCGGTATCAGCGGGCCAGACCCATCAGCTCTCGGCTCTGAGGCAGAGTCTCGACCGCTGGTGAAGACTGCCCGGACGAGCCATAGGCCCACAGAAGGGCGACGAACGCGACCAGGCCCGATGCGAAGACGCCCAGCGCAAAAGCGCTCACCTGCGGATGCAGGGTCCAGGGAAGGCTCCCGATCGGGAACTGTGGAACGTAGACCACCAGGGAGATGGTCGCTGCGGCCGCCACCACGAGGGTCGTCAAGCGGATCGAACGCGCCGCCCCGGCACATGTCAGCGCGCTGGTGAGCAGAAGGACCAGCGTGAACGTGCCCTGGTGCGTGAAGGTGGTCCGCGGGCCAAACATTGCCAGGCACCAGAAGAGTGAACACGTCGCTGCTGCTAGCAGCAAGATCGTGGCGGCACGCAAATCCTTACGGTCGGCAAGGTGCGGACGTACCCATCCGAACGCGAGTATCAGCAGCAGGCCCGCTGCAGGCAGAAGTGAGAAGAAGTACTGCTCGCGAATCACGGAGATGACAGCTTGGGAATACGAGATGCCCTGCGAAGTCTGAGTTGTCCGGTGGGAATTCATGAAGAGTTGTTCAAGGTTCTGTAACTTGTTCGCCCCAGTCCCCGACCAGCCCGCAACTCGGTACTGGTCTGCGATAGCGGCAACCGGGGAGCGAGGGTCGAGCGCCACGACGTTTGCCAGCATTTGCTTGAGCAGTCGATCACCGGGTGGGTCAACCACTCGCTGGTACCAGATCCATGGCAAGACCAAGGCCATCGTTGACAAGCCGGCACTGGTCAGGGTCGCCCACCAGTGCCGCCCCTGCAGTGCCCGGACCAGAGCCACAAAAGCAAGCGGTACGAGGACGAACATGGTGCCGCCGTGCGATAGGTAAGCAAGGCTGGCCAGCACCGCTGCCCCCGTCAGCCGCAGCGTTGAACGTCGAGGGTCTCGGGTAAGAATCAGCGCTGCGGAGGCCAGCGCAAAGGCTGCTGCCAACAGCTTTGGCCAGACAAAAAGAGTGTTGACCATGATGACACCACAACCGGCGGCGCTCGCGATGCACAGTGCGACCGTTGCCCGGCGCACGACCAGGGTATGAATGAGAGCCCACAGGCCAAGCACCCACATTGACTGAAGCAAGGTGCCCAGCACCTGGTAATCAAGAAGAGCAGCGGCACCGTCCTTGTGCCAAAGAACTTGGCTGAGCATGATCGCGCTCTGCAACGGCGGTCTGTCACTGGAGAGCCAGTCCCCGATATGGGGCACTGGAACACTGTGACCAAACTGCTCGATGTGGCTAGCGAAGCGGTAAGGGAGAGTGTTGTCTATCGGGAGAAGCCAGGAGAAGCGACCCGCGGCGGTGTCGGT
>PMJN01000103.1 GCA_003157445.1 Micrococcales bacterium | reverse complement strand
CGAATCCTGCAGGAGCGCGAGCTCGACGTCGCCTGGGTGAGCAAGGACCCGCGTCGTGGCTCCCTGTTGAAGGTCGCGCCGATGAGTGTGGCGATGTTGATGCGCGACAAGGTGTTTGACGATCGTACAGTCGTCATGACATCGGCCACCCTCGAGCTCGGCGGCACCTTCGATGCGGTCGCCGGGACCCTGGGGTTGCGCGGTGACGGCGCGCCGACTTGGCGTGGCCTCGACGTCGGCAGCCCGTTCGACTACCCCAAGCAGGCGATCGCTTATGTCGCAAGGCATCTGCCAGCACCGGGGCGTGACGGCATGGCTCCCGAGACGTTGGACGAGATCGAGGAGCTGGTGCGGGCCGCAGGTGGTCGGACACTGGGGCTGTTCTCATCGATGCGCGCGGCCGTTGCCGCCACCGAGGCGATGCGCGAGCGGTTCGGCAAGGACAACGGCAGCATCGAGTTCATCTGTCAGGGCGAGGACCAGACCTCCACACTGGTGCGACAGTTTGCCCGCGACGCCCCGACCTGCCTGTTCGGGACGTTGTCTCTGTGGCAGGGCGTCGACGTCCCGGGTTCCTCCTGTCAGTTGGTCATCATCGACCGGATCCCCTTCCCACGTCCGGACGATCCGCTGTCCTCAGCGCGTTCGCAGGCCATCGCCCGGATGGGAGGTAATGGCTTCATGGCGGTCTCGGCCACCCATGCGGCGTTGCGGCTTGCTCAAGGTGCAGGCCGGTTGGTGCGTCGCGGCGATGACCGCGGTGTCGTGGCCATCCTTGACTCGCGAATGATGACCGCGCGTTACGCGGGGTTCCTACAGAAGTCCCTGCCACCGTTCTGGCCGACGATCGACAAGGCGATGGCCCTGGCTGCGCTTCGGCGTCTGGATGAAACCGCGACTGAGCCCCTGCCAGTTCACGAGCCGGCGCTGCGCGGAATCGCCGGGGCGCCTGACGCCATCCCGTCAGGAGGCGAGGACGAGGATGACCGGCCGGGGGACGATCGGCCCGTGGCCGGTAACCCGCCGGTAGCCGGATCTGTGCGCACGGCCATCACCCAGGGACATGCCTGGACCTCCGAGCAGGACGACGAACTGCGCGAAGGCGTCGAGCTGGGGCTGACCCTCGATGAGCTTGCTGATCACCTCGAGCTTGAACAAGACGTGATAGGTGCCCGGCTGAACCTCTTCGGTCTCGAACTGTCGGACTCACCGAAGATGTCGTTCTGAACTCGACAGGATTCTGGCACGGTGCCATGACAGTCTTGGCACCGTGACCATTCACGCACCTACAACCGGTGTGCCGCCATATGTGCTGATCTCGGGTCCGGAGAGCGTGCTCGCCGAGCGCGCGCTGGACGCCACCCTAGAGGCACTGCGCGCCAGCGACCCCGATCTTGAGGTAATCAAGCTCTATTCCGAGGGATACGAGAGCGGAACGCTCATCATGCATGCGTCTCCCTCGTTGTTCGGCGGGACCAAGGCAATTGTGGTCTTCAATTTCGACGAGGCCCCCGATGAGCTGCAGGCTGATGTGCTGGCTTACCTGGCAGCGCCCGCCGAGGAGATCACGCTGATCGTGGCACATAAGAGCGGCACCCGCGGCAAGAAGGTCTTGGACACCCTGAAGAGAGCCGGGGCCCGGGTCGTCGACGCCCCGCTGATCAAGTCAGAGGGTGACAAGGCGCAGTTCGTCGCCAATGAGTTCCGCCGACAGGGCCGCAAGGCCACCCCCGGTGCGGTTCGAGCGCTGGTAGAGGCGGTCGGCAAGGACCTCCGGGAGCTGACTGCAGCCTGCACGCAGCTGGTCGTCGACACGCGGGGCCTGGTCGACGAGGCGTTGGTCGAGACCTATCAGGGCGGCAAGGTCGAGACGACCGGTTTCAAGGTCGCAGACGCCGCAATTGCCGGCAACGCGGGTGAGGCGTTGCGTCTGCTGCGTCACGCTATCTCGGCCGGTGACAGCCCGGTGCCGATCGTCGCTGTGTTGGCGATGCAGCTGCGTCAGATGGTGAAGGTCGCCAGTGCAGGTCGCGGACCCTCCGCGCAGCTAGCCAAAACCCTAGCCATGGCGCCGTGGCAGGTCGACCAGGCACGCAGGAAGCTCAACGGTTGGGATCCCGAGGGCGTCGGACGGGCGATCCAAGCCGTCGCCGCGGCGGATTTCGAGGTCAAAGGCGGGGGCCGTGACCCGGTCTATGCTGTGGAGCGCGCAATCCTGACGATCAGCCGCGCCCGCAACATCCGCTGACACAGGGCTGCGAGTGGCAAGGCATTGGTGACTTCGAGCAGCTGGGGAGCCTGCGGTTTGGTGGGCTGCACTGTTCGCTGCTAGATTTGACCGTCGCGTGCGCGCTCAGGTCGTGTGCGCATGCAGTTCCGCCCAGAGCGGCTCACCCAGGGGTATCCCCACGCCCGGTCCCGAGTCCGCTTCTGTCGCCCTCATGACAGAGCATCATCGACCTACTCGAATGTGAGAAAGATTCCACGTGGCAAACATCAAGTCCCAGCTCAAGCGCATCAAGACGAACGCTCTGGCCACCGAACGCAACAAGGCAGTCAAGAGTGAGCTCCGCACCTGGATCCGCAAGTTCAAGACTGCGGCCGAGTCCGGCGACACCTCTGCTGCTGCCGATGCGCTCAAGGTTGCATCGACCAAGCTCGACAAGGCCGTGAGCAAGGGCGTCATCCACAAGAACAACGCGGCGAACAAGAAGTCGTCCATGGCCAAGAAGATTGCCTCCTTGTAGGGATCGCAGTTTTCGGTATCGAAAGGTCGTCACCCGTCTGGGCGGCGGCCTTTCGCGGCCCGCCGCCTCCGCCAGAGGGCGGCGGACTGCGACTCGGTACCTCGTCCACGTGCTGATGGTGATCGGCTTCAGAGTTGCAGCCTGCGCTAACGTGTCCCTCATGCGAAGCTCGCTGCTCCTTAGCTAGCCGCGTTGGCCCGACCGGACCTCAACGCGGCAACCCCTCCTGTTCGAGGGGTTTTCTTTTGTGCCAGTCAGGGGCACCCAGGAGTATGCACTCGCAGGACGACAACCAGAGGACGCGATGATGAACGACACTCCATATCGATATACGGCCGAGATGGCCGAGCGCATTGAGCTGTCGTGGCAGGACCGTTGGCAGAGCGAGGGCACATTCCGCGCACCGAACCCGGCCGGTCCCTGGGCCGATCCTGAGGGCGTAGCAGGGCGCGAGAAGCTCTTCGTTCTGGACATGTTCCCTTATCCCTCCGGTGCCGGACTACACGTCGGTCATCCCCTGGGCTTCATCGCGACCGACGTCTTTTCGCGATTCCAGCGGATGACGGGTAAGAACGTATTGCACACCTTGGGCTACGACGCTTTTGGGCTTCCGGCCGAGCAGTATGCCGTGCAGACTGGGCAGCACCCCCGCAAGACCACCGAAGAGAACATGGTCAACATGCGGCGTCAACTGCGCCGCCTCGGCCTGGGCCATGACGACCGCCGCGCGATCGCCACCATGGACCCGGAGTTCTACCGGTGGACTCAGTGGATCTTCGTCCAGATCTTCAACAGCTGGTACGACGACTCGGCAGAAGGTGGGCGAGGAAAGGCCCGGCCGATCAGCGAGCTGCTCTCGGCGCTCGAGGCGGGAGAGCGGAAGACTATTTCCGGCATGCCGTGGGAGTTGCTGGATGCTGAAGCGCAGCGCAAGGAGATCGACGAGCACCGGTTGGCCTACATCAGCCAGGCGCCGGTCAACTGGTGTCCGGGGTTGGGCACGGTTCTGGCCAATGAGGAGGTCACCACCGACGGGCGATCCGAGCGTGGCAACTTCCCGGTCTTCAAACGAAACCTGTCCCAGTGGATGATGCGCATCACCAAGTACTCGGACCGGCTGGTTGACGACCTAGACCGGCTGGACTGGCCCGAGCCGGTAAAGCTAATGCAGCGCAACTGGATCGGCCGTTCGTCCGGCGCCAAGGTGTCCTTCATGGCATCTGTGGCAGAGCGCGAGATGACCGTTGCGATCGACGTGTTCACGACTCGCCCGGACACGCTGTTCGGTGCCACCTTCATGGTGCTGGCTCCTGAGCATCCACTGGTGGATTCCATTGTCCCCGTTGACAAGTGGCCCGAGGGAACGCGTGAGGCGTGGGTTCCCGCCGGACGCGACACCATGACGCCACGGGAGGCCGTTGCCGCATACCGCCTGACCGCATCGCGTAAGAGCGACGTCGAGCGGCAGTCCGAAGGTAAGGACAAGACCGGCGTATTCACCGGCGCTTTCGCGACCAATCCCGTTAACGGGCGATCTATTCCGGTATTCGTGGCCGACTACGTTCTGATGGGGTATGGCACCGGCGCGATCATGGCAGTGCCGGGCCAGGATGTGCGCGACTACGAGTTCGCGACCAAGTTCGACCTGCCGATCATCCGCACCGTTCAGCCCACCGAAGGTCACCCACTGGACGAAGCGTTTGTTGGGGACGGTCTGGCAATCAACTCCGCCAATGACGAGATCTCCCTCAATGGCCTGCGGGTCACTGAGGCCAAGACCAAGATCATCGACTGGCTGGGGGACAAGGGCCTAGGCGAGGAGACGGTGACCTACAAACTGCGCGACTGGCTGTTCTCTCGGCAGCGTTACTGGGGCGAACCGTTCCCCATCGTGTACGACGAGGATGGCAACGTGATTGCCCTGCCGGAGTCCATGCTGCCCGTGCTCCTGCCAGAGGTTGCAGACTACTCACCGGCAACGTTTGACCCGCAGGACGCTGAGTCCAACCCGGCGCCGCCGCTGGCCCGGGCACAGGAATGGGTCAACGTCGAGCTGGACCTGGGCGACGGGATGAAGTCCTACCGCCGCGAGACCAACACGATGCCCAACTGGGCCGGCTCCTGTTGGTACGAGCTGCGTTACCTGGACCCCGCCAACGACGACGTCCTGGTTGACCCCGATGTGGAGAAGTACTGGATGGGCAGGCAGGCCGAGGCAGTGGTGGGGGCCCCGGTCGGCTCCGTCGATCCCGGCGGCGCTGATCTATATGTCGGTGGTGTCGAGCATGCGGTACTGCACCTGCTGTACTCCCGCTTCTGGCACAAGGTGTTGTTCGACCTGGGTTACGTCAGCAGCGAGGAACCCTTCCGCAAGCTGTTCAACCAGGGCTACATCCAGGCCCAATTCTTCCGGGACAGTCGTGGCCAGACCGTGCCTGCGGCCGAGGTCATCGAATCCGCCACGTCTAGCGGTGAGATCTCCTACACCTGGAATGGGGCGCCGGTCAGCCGTGAGTACGGGAAGATGGGCAAGTCCCTGAAGAACGTTGTGACGCCGGACGAGATATTCGCGAGTTACGGCGCTGACACGTTCAGGGTCTACGAGATGTCGATGGGCCCGCTGGACCTGTCGCGTCCGTGGGAGACTCGAGCCGTCGTCGGGGCTCAGCGATTCCTGCAACGGCTGTGGCGCAACGTTGTCGACGAGGTGAGCGGCGAGCTGCTGGTCACCGAGGATGCCCCGGACGAAGCCACGAAGCGTCTCTTGCACAAGACCATTGATGCGCTGCGGACCGACTATGACGGTCTGCGTTTCAACACGGCCATCGCGCGTCTCATCGAGTTCAACAATGCATTGACCAAGCTACCCAACGTTCCGCGCGAGGCGGCCGAGGCACTGATCGTCATGACCGCTCCAGTGGCACCACACATCGCCGAGGAGCTGTGGGCCAANNCTGGGTCATGGCGAGTCGCTGACATATGTGGACTTCCCGCATCCCGACCCCTCTCTGCTGGTGGACGACATGGTGACGTGCGTGGTCCAGGTCCAAGGCAAGGTGCGCGAGCGCCTGCAGGTGGCTGCTGTCATTAGCGAGGACGACCTGCAGGCACTGGCGCTGTCAGGTGACAAGATCAAGGCTGCGCTCGAGGGCAAGGTCGTTCGTAAGGTCATTGTGCGTGCGCCGAGCCTGGTCAACATCGTTGCCAGCTGATGAACCGCGCCTGACCTAGATCGAGCGACCCGTCGACGGTGCCGGTGACAAGAGGCCTGGGTCTGCAGCGATAGCCTGCCCGTGTGAGCGTTGCGATCGTCACCGACTCCACTGCTTCCCTGCCCGAGGAGCTCATAGCCAGTCATCGCATCAGCGTGGTGCCGTTGCACGTGGTTCTGGGCGGGCAGGAATACAGCGAAGGCGTCGACTTCACTACTGCTGCGTTGGCTGCTGCCCTGCGCAGGTTCACCACGGTGAGCACATCACGCCCGTCGCCTCAGGCCTTTCTGGATGCTTACGAAGCGTCGGCAACCCTGGGCGCCGACGCTGTTGTGTCTGTGCACATCTCCTCCGACATGTCAGGGACCGTTGGATCGGCAATGCTGGCGGCCAGCCAGTCGCCGATCCCCGTCGAGGTAGTCGACTCCCGTTCAGTAGGTATGGCAATGGGATACGCGGCACTGTCGGCAGCTGTGGCTGCCCAGCAGGGACTCGATGCCAAGACCGT
>PMJN01000081.1 GCA_003157445.1 Micrococcales bacterium | reverse complement strand
TTCGCCATGGATCCTCGCTTCACGGTCACCCATGTGGCTAAGTCCGCCGAAGAGGCCCTAGACACGCCGCCGACATCAGAGCCGGGGATCATCGTGCTCGACCACGGCCTGGCCGGACCACTGCCCGGCCTCGCCGCGGCACCGCTGCTCAAAGAGCGAGCCCCGCAGGCAAAGATCATCATGTTCACCGCCCACGCGGCACTTCAGGCTCGCGCAGACAGAGAGCCAGCTATCGACGCGTTCCTACTCAAGACGGAGTCAGAAAAGCTGCTACCGCTGGCCCAACAGCTGATCGGCTTAGGCCCGCTGGCCATCTGAGCCCGAGGCGGCCGCCAGTGCGGCAGCCCAAGGGGCCAGAGCCATCCGGAACTTCCTCGAGCCTTCCGGTTTGGAGCAAAGAGCCGCCGAGCGGATACATCAGGGCAGTCGGCCTACAGTGCGAGCACGCATTCGAGGGCGAGTGCAACACGCGGTGATCATGGCGCATTGCGCTGTACGTCGCTGCCCTCCGCATGGATGCTCAGAGGTCACCTCCCGGCACGGTCCTGGCGGGCTGGTCGATGAGGATCAGCCCACCGACACCGGTCGCAGGGACGGGGAGTTTCCCTTCCCGAAACCACCGTTACGCGGTGACCGGGTGCACCCCGTTTGCAACAGCCCACTCTTTGAAGTTCACTATCGCATCGTATTACATACGAGGAAGCAACAGCTGATTAACCCTGGCTCGAACTCACCGGGGGTTGGCCTCACTGCTAGCTAGAGTCGGTGACCTCGCCGACAAGCTCTTCCAGCACGTCCTCCAGGAACACGACCCCGCGCACGCCGCCCTGCGGGTCGACGACCCGGGCCAGGTGAGCTCCGGTGTGTTGCATGGTGGCCAGAACTTCCTCCACCTCGTCGTCTGAACGCACCGTGGCCAAAGAACGCACCCGCTTGATCGGCACCGGAGCCCTACGCTGGGCTTCGTCTGCATAAAGGATGTCCTTGAGGTGCAAGTAGCCCGCGACCTGCCCTGCGGCATCGGTGATGACAAAACGGGAGAAGCCGCACTTGGCCACCAGGCGCTCGACGTCGTCGGGGGTCGCGCCGAACGACAAGGTCACCAGCGAGCTCAGCGGCACCGCAACGTCCCCGGCAACCCGGTCACTGAACTCGAGAACCCGCCGAGCCAGACCATGGCGCTCGGACTCGATCAGGCCTTCACGGTGGCTCTCGGCGACGATGAGCTGGACCTCATCTGCTGTGAAAGCAGAAGCGAGCTCATCCTTGGGCTCGATTCCCAGCGCTCGCACCATTGCCTTGGCCAGGCCCTCCATCACCGCGATCACGGGCCGAAGCACTCTGCTGATGAAAAGCAATGCGGGCGCCAGCAGAAGGGCCGCCCGCTGGGGACCTGCAATGGCGAGGTTCTTGGGGACCATCTCGCCGATCACGACGTGCAGGTAGGCCACGATCAGCAAGGCGATCGCCAACGCGATCAGGGCGCTAACCGGTTCCGAGAAGCCGAGTCTGAGCAGCGGCGGCGCAATCATCGCGTGCAGCGCCTGCTCGGCCACTGCGCCCAGACCAACCGAACAGAGCGTGATCCCCAGCTGAGCGGTGGCCAGCAGAGAAGCCACATGCTCAAGGGCCTGCAGACTGACCTTGGCACGCTTGCTCCCGGCGGCGGCAAGCGGCTCGAGCCGCGAGCGCCGGGCGGTCATCACGGCAAACTCAGCGCCGACGAAGAAGGCGTTGCCCAGCAGCAGGAAGGCCGAGAGCCAGAGCGCGGCGGCGGCACTCATCGGTGCTCACCTGGGCCGGAGTGTTCTTTCGGCCCAGGTCGCTCGGTCTGGCCCTGGCCAGGCAGTGGAGTGAACCCTAGCCGGTCGACGCGCCGGCCATCCATGGCGGTGACCTGCAGACTCCAGCCGGGCACGAACACCTCGTCGCCGACCACCGGCACCCGTCCCAGGCATGCCATCACGTAGCCGCCGATCGTCTCGTAGGCGGGTCCGTCTGGAACCGGCGCCCCCAGGCGGTCGCGCACCTCATCGGGTCTCCACAGACCTGGCACCGTCCAAGACCCGTCGGTGCTGATCCGTCCGGTGGTGCGGGTCCGATCGTGCTCATCGCTGACCTCGCCGACGATTTCCTCGATGACATCCTCCAGAGTCACGATGCCCGAGGTTCCGCCATACTCGTCGACCACCACGGCCATCTGATGCTTGGCACCACGCAGCATCAGCAGCAACGGGTCGAGCCGGATCGTCTCGGGGACCATCAGCGCATCGACCATCAGAGCGGACACCGGCACGTCCTGGCGACGCTCGTGCGGAACGGCGATAGCACGCTTGACGTGGACCACCCCGTCCACGTCATCCCAGTCGTCGCCGGTGACCGGGAACCGGGAGTGACCAGTGTTTCGGGCCAACTGCACGACGTCTTCCGAAGCGGCGGTTCGCTCGATCGAGGTGCAGCGAACCCGCGGGGTCATCACGTCGGCGGCAGTGCGGTCACCAAAGCCCAACGATCGGATCGTCAGCCGCGCCGTGCCCTCGTCCAGGGTGCCGGCCTCGGCCGAACGACGCAGCAGCGACGCGAGTTCCTGAGGGGTGCGGGCAGCGGAGAGTCCCTCGCGCGGGGTGATTCCAAGAGCCCTGAGCACCAGGTTCGCGGAGCCGTTGAGCACGATGATGAGCGGCTTGGTGATCACCGAGAAGGCGCGCACCGGCAGCGCGACGAGCTTGGCGCTGCGAAGCGGCGCCGAGATACCAAGAAACTGGGGCAGCAGCTCGCCGAAAAGCATCGAGAAGAGGGTCGCGATGACCAGGGCTAGGGCCGTTGCCGTGGCCCCGACCGCCGGCGCCGGGACACCGACGGCGCTGAGCGGTGAGTGCAGCAGCGCTCCGAGCGAAGGCTGGGCGATGTAGCCAAGAACCAGCGTGGTCAAGGTGATGCCGACCTGAGAGGCGGACAGCTGCGTGGAAAGCTGACGCAAGCTCGCCAGAACCGGCTTGGCTGCGGTGTCCCCAGCATCGATCGCCCTCTGGACCGTTGTCTTGTCCAGGGCCACAAAGGCGAACTCGGCGACCACGAAGAAGGCGGTCCCGATGGTCAACACGACGCCGGCAAGGACCAGCAACCACTCCGTCATAGTGCATCCATCCTAGGGCGGGGAATTCGCCAGGTGCCCCGGAGCGGCTACCGTGAGCCCATCGACTTCACTCGTGCCCGGTATCCAGTTGGGCTTGATATCCCTCTCCTAAGGCTGGCGGACATGAGAACCGACACGATCGCGGCACGTCCCAACCCGATATCGGCCTCGCCATCGAACCCGATACCGGTACGCAGGTGGCCCGCGACGCTGATGGCCCTGATGTTGCTGACCGGCGGGTTCTGGATGGCGGGTCTGGCTATGCCGGCCACCGCCTACGCCTCGACCATGGCGGTCGACCAGTGCAACAACCATGGCCCGGGGGTTGGCGGCGCGACGACGGCGCTTAAGTGCACCGTGAGCGTGGTCAACACGATCAGCGGCTCGAGCACATACTCCAGAACCACCGTGACACGACTGTGCACGCTCGGCCCGTGCTCAACGGCGAACGGTACGTTCATCACTGACTCCATCAGCCTGGTGACCGTCGTCCGGCAGTGCAACACCTCCGACAACGATACGGCGCACTCGATCAACTGCTACGTCAACATCGTCAACAACATCGGGCGCGGCACGCCAGGGGCGCAGCCACTGACCCCCCCGGCGGTCAACCAGTGCGTCGGCTCAGGCACTGGCGGAGGCGGGGTAGTGGCCTGCAAACCCGCCTCGGCCACCGGAACCACGCTCTCTCAGTGCAACGGGTCCGGCAACGGCGGTGGCGGCGCGGTGCACTGCACTGTCGACCCCCAGTCCTTGGTCAGCGCCGCGATCCCGATCACGATCAGCCAGTGCAACGGCACCGGGAACGTGGGCGGAGCGAGGCTGACCTGCAACGCCAGCATCATCACCAGGATCACCGACATCGCCGCAGTCTCGGTCCCGAAAGCAACCTCGGCTCCCACCTCAATGCCCACCGTGGCCGCCACGCCCACCCCGACCGCGACCCCGGCCCCCTCACAGAACTCCCAGGCTCTCGCGCCGGTGGTTGCCCCACACGCAGGCCCGAACTATGGAAACTGGCTGATGCTCGTTGCCGCCCTGGTGCTGGCCGGCGCGATCGCAGCACTGCTCTTCCGGCGCTACGCACCCGACAATTTCCTGGCGCGGTTTACCCGGAAGGGCTGATCGCGGCGCGGCCTATATCTCGCGCCAACCTGCCCGAGCGTGGTTGGCTGTCCACATGCAAGCGCCGCGGTGGACACATGGCCGATGACCTCAAGCAATCGGCGCGCGTGGAGGTGGCCGACCTCACCAAGAAGTTCGGCTCGCTGACCGCGGTCAACAAGCTCAGCTTCTCGGTCGAGCCCGGCAGGATCACCGGTTTCCTGGGGCCGAACGGGGCCGGGAAGACCACCACGTTGCGAATGCTGCTGGGCCTGGTCCGACCGACCAGCGGCAGCGCGACGATCGGCGGCCTGCCGTACAGCCACCTGCAGGCACCGCAGCGCGTCGTAGGCGCGGCGCTGGAAGCCACCAGCTTCCACCCGGGCCGCTCCGGGCGCGACCACCTGCGGGTCATGGCCGATACCGCCGGCGTGGGCAAGAAGCGCGTCGAGGAGATGCTCGAGCTGGTGGGCCTGCCCGCTGCCGCCGGCCAGCGCGCCGGCGGCTACTCCATGGGCATGCGCCAGCGCCTGGCTCTGGCGGGCGCCCTGCTCGGCGACCCACAGGTCCTCCTGCTCGACGAACCGGCCAACGGCCTTGACCCCGAAGGCATCCGATGGCTGCGGATGCTGCTACGCCACCTCAGCGGTCAGGGCAAGACGATCCTGATCTCCAGTCACATGCTCGCTGAGGTGGAACAGACCGTCGACGACGTGGTCATCATCGCCAACGGCAAGCTCATCCGCGCCGGAGCCATCAACGACCTGCCGACCGAGCATGTGTGCACGGTCCGCACCAGCGAGCCCCAAGAACTGATCGCGGCCCTGAGGACATCCGGGATGATTGCCACCGAGGTCGACGGAAGCATTCAGGTCATCGGTAGGGACCTTGTTCGCATCGGTGACATCGCCTGGCGCGCGGGCCTGCCAGTCCACGAGCTGCGCGCCAACGAGAACGACCTCGAAAAGCTCTTCTTCGAGCTCACCAGCGGCGAAGCCAACCACAACACGGAAGGTCAAGGCTGATGGGCGGCGCGATCAGGGCGGAGTTCCGTAAGTTCTTCACCACCCGGATGTGGTGGGGCATGGCGATCGGCGTCTTGGTGTCCGGGGCCGCGCTGGCGGTCGTGTTCGCACTGGTGCTACCGGGCTCGAGTACAGGGGGCGCCAGCGGTCCGGGCGGCCCGCGGTTTCCCAGCCTGGATGACCCCACGATGGTCTCGAGCGT
>PMJN01000315.1 GCA_003157445.1 Micrococcales bacterium | reverse complement strand
GCCAACGGCTGTGACCAGGTGGCCTTCCTGGACGCGGTGGAGCACAAGTGGGTGGAGGAGCTGGGTGGGATGAATCTCTTCTTCGTGCACGGCGACGGCACCATGGTGACCCCCGAGCTGACCGGGACGATCTTGGAGGGTGTGACGCGGTCCTCGATCCTTGAGCTGGCCGGCGATCTCGGCTTCACTGTGAAGGAACGTCGCGTCTCCATAGACCAGTGGCGCGATGGCGTGACCAGTGGCGAGATCACCGAGGTGTTCGCCTGCGGGACCGCAGCGGTTGTCACCCCGGTCGGACGGTTGGCGTGGCAGGCAGGCCAGGTTGTCATCGGTGATCATGACGTCAACGGCGGCGTGGGTCCGGTTACCGCCTCGATCCGTCAGTCGCTACTCGATGTGCAGTACGGTCGCGCGGCTGACTCCCGTGGCTGGCTGACCCGCCTGGTGTAGCGAGTTCATCTGCGCGCCGCGCTGGCCACCCCGGGTGAGTATCTCGGGTGGCCGGCTCGTTGACCAAATTGCGAGATGGGTAGCCAAATGGTGAACAAGCATGCCAGGCTTCTGAGATGAGTAACACCTGGACGGTGGTTGCAACCACTACGGACACCTCGGTGGTTTACGCCACGTTCATTATCGATTAGCGCGACGGGGCACATCCCGCCGCGCAAACCTCCCATGCCTGTGGGAGGTTTTTTCGTTCCCGGGCAAGATCACAGATGAGACAAGGGCAGACGATGACCGACTTGCACGTCTACGACACCACGTTGCGTGACGGTGCGCAGCAAGAGGGTCTGAACCTTTCGATCGCAGACAAGCTGGCCATTGCGGCGCTCTTGGATGAGCTCGGGGTCGGCTACATCGAAGGCGGTTGGCCCGGGGCCAACCCCAAGGACACCGAGTTCTTCGCCCGTGCGCAAGGGGAGCTTGCGCTGCGCACTGCCACGCTGGCTGCTTTTGGTGCGACCCGGCGTGCGGGCGCCGTGGCCGCCGATGACCCGCAGGTCCGGGCCCTGCTCGACTCGGGTGCCTCCGTTGTCACCCTGGTGGCCAAGGCACACGTGCGTCACGTCGAGCTGGCCCTGCGCACCACCCCGCAAGAGAACCTCGCGATGGTGGCNNACGGCGATGGAGGCCGGGGCCGAGTTGGTGGCACTGTGCGACACCAACGGCGGAATGCTGCCCCACCAGGTGTCCGACATCGTCGCGGACGTCATGGATGCCACAGGCGCCCGCCTGGGCATCCACTGTCACAACGACACCGGATGCTCGGTCGCCAACACGATTGCCGCGATCCGGGCCGGCGCCACGCACTTCCAGGGAACGGTCAACGGCTATGGCGAGCGCACCGGCAACGCCGACCTGCTCAGTGTCATCGGCAACCTGCAGCTCAAGGAGGGCCGTGAGGTGCTGGCACCCAGCCGGCTGGCGGAAGCAACCCGCATCGCCCACCAGATCAGCGAGGTGACCAACGTTCCCCCCTACAGCCGCCAGCCGTACGTCGGAGCCAGCGCCTTCGCACACAAGGCCGGCCTTCATGCGAGTGCCATCAAGGTGGACCCCGATCTCTACCAGCACATCGACCCGCAGGCTGTGGGCAACGACATGCGCATGCTGGTCTCGGGAATGGCCGGCCGGGCGAGCATTGAGCTCAAGGCGCGTGAGCTGGGCTTTGACCTCAGCGGCCAGGCAGACCTCTTGTCGCGAATCGTCAAACGGGTCAAGGACCTGGAGGCCCAGGGCTGGACCTTCGAGGCTGCTGACGCGTCGTTCGACTTGCTGCTGCGCGACGAGCTCGGTAGCCGGCCCAGCTACTTCCGGGTGGAGTCGTGGAGGGTCATCACCGACCATACCTACGCCAAAGGTGACCCGGTCTCAGAGGCGACAATCAAGCTGTGGGCGGGCGGCGAGCGGGTCGTGGTCACCGCCGAGGGCAATGGCCCGGTGGACTCCCTGGACCGTGCGATCCGCCAGGCACTGTCGGACGCCTACCCGGAGCTGGCAAAGATCGAGCTGATCGACTTCCGGGTTCGCCTGTTCGACGCAGCCCATGGCACCGATGCCACCACCCGCGTCCTGATGGAGCACTGCGACGGCGTGACGTCGTGGGAGACCGTCGGTGTCGCGCCCAACATCGTGGAGGCCAGCTGGGTCAGCCTGACCGACGGCATCACCTATGGCTTGATGCGCCGGGGTGTCGAGGTCCGCTGAGCGGTTTGTCTGCGGATCGGATGCATCAGACGCGCGCCCGCAAAGGTTCCCAGGCAGGATGGACCCGTGAGCAACGACAACCGCGGGGGCGCTGGGTCTCGGGGCGCTATGGGGAACAGCCCACGGGTCGGCACTGCTGATCGCGAGAAGGCGATCGCACTGCTGGGCGAGCACTGGAGTGCCGGACGGCTCGACCCGGCGGAGCATGAGCTGCGGGTGACCCGGGCCAAGGCAGCGGTGACCCAGGCTGATCTCGACGTCCTGTTCGCCGACCTGCCCCAGGCTGGTCCGGCGCAAGAGCCGGCCGCCGCCGTGTCCGCCAGCGGCCCCAGTGGGTTCCTGCAGGGCCAGCGAGACACGATCATGGCGCTGACCCCGTTTGTCGCGCTGGTGCTGTTCTTCGTGATGGGAACCTGGCTGTGGTTCCTGCTGATCCCCGTCATGGGGATCTTGCTCTATGGCGCCGACGGCAACACGAGACAGCGTCGGCAGAGGCGCTGATCAGGGGCGGGCGGCGACTGCCGGCACGGCCCAGCGCTCGATCCGAGGCGCCTGGCTCTGTTGGTTGTCCACCAGGATGTGCGCGCCTGTGGGTGCCATTGAAGCGCCGCTGCCACCCCTGGTCGAGCCCGCGCAACGCCTGCTGCTGGACCGTCTAGGAACCGCCAGCAAGTCACGGCTGCGCTGAGCGTTGAACTCAGGGGTCGGACCCTCCCACCGGGCCCATGTCAGGGGTTGCTCCAAGCCAAGGTTCCACACCTGCCGGCCATGACCGCGCTGCTGAGCCAGAGCACCTTTGCGGGTCACTTCGGTGCAGGCGGAACCTGCTGGCACCCAACGTAGCGGCGGTCTCCGACGCCCAGGTGGGAGCCAGGACCTACTTTTCGGCGAGGTCGAAGCCGCCGTGCACAACCTGCATGTCTAGTTGGTGTTCGTCGCCAAGTATCGAGGTGGTGTACTCGAGGCAGAAGATGCTCGAACGGTGCGAACAAAGCCGTCGCCGGGGTGTGCGCGGATTTCGACGCGACCCTGGCCGAGTTCAAAGGAGCCAAGACCGTGTTCACCTGCACGTGCAGTACCTACCGAAGG
>PMJN01000220.1 GCA_003157445.1 Micrococcales bacterium | reverse complement strand
GTTCGTGGCGCTGATCGCCGGCGCGACCACGCCCACGCTCAGCATGCTGGTGAAACTCACCAAGGATCGGCGCGTCGACGCGCTGGCCGTGGCCGTCCTGGGCGTCCTGCTGCTCAGCGCGGGCGTGTCACTCATCGACGGCAGCCCACAGTCCTGGCAGCCCAGGACTGTGTGCTGACCGCAGCATGGGGCGGATGGTTCTTCCTCAGCCTGCACGGCCCGCGACCGCTGACCTTCCGGTTCTCCCGACCATTACTGGAAGGCCGCAAGGTCTTCGACGTCCGACAGAGAAGATGGGTCCCGCCCAGCGAGGAGTCATGGGACCAGGTGTGGCAGCGGTCGCCGCGTTTCCTGCGCATCTGGACAGTGACCACTGTGATCTGGTGCGTGGCGCTGCACATCGACGCCCGTCGTCCGGGTAGTGATGGCATACACGCTTCTCATCGACGCGATACCCGGCCTCAGCGGCGCCCTATGGATAGTCACCCTCCTCGCGCTGCAGATCATCACCAACATCTACTTCCTGGGCAGCGGGCTATGGACAGTCCTGCTCGCAGAAGTCGACTAGACCTCAAGCACCTGAGTCGGTCAAGGGCGAAACGCCACCACCTCGAACAGTCCGATCAGGGCCGCGTCTGGCTCGTCGAGGCCTACGGCCGGTCGGCTGGACGCAGGGCAACGGCACGACGTTGACCCGCGTGCGCGACTCCTCTTCTAGCGGCAGGCGACAACCAAACGGCCGCATGACGATCCTCCACCGAACTTCGCGGGTCAGGATGCTTGATGCTCGATCTGGAGGAGGGGACCACCGCTGCCAAGGGTCGTCTCATGGCCTGACCGTCGATATCCCTGGCCTTGGTACAGGCCTCGAGCGCGCGAGTTCGACGCCCGGGTCCACGGCATCGGGGGCATGGATGACCAGTTGCGTTCAAGGATGTCGTGGGAGCCTGGCCACGGGAGTGTTGTCCTTGCTGGTCCATCGCTCGTGTCAGTGAGTCGTCACAAGGGTGGGTTGCCGCGAATGCCGTTTCCTGTCGGCGCACAACCCGGACGAGGTTGTCTGCCACGAGGTTGATGTCGTCCTTGTGATAGCCCCAGCGCGGACCGAGGGCCTCGGTCACCACCGGGCGGCTGTCGATGACTGAGGCCGCGATGATGTCCAGCCAGGTCGCACCGGTGGCGTCCTGGCACTCGGCCGTGTACTGGCCCGGGTACGAGACCCACGGCGTCGTTACCGCAGGTTTAGCCGTCGGTGAGGTGCTGGAGAGGAACGAGGGGGAAAGCCGTGCGCCTCCGCCACCGAGGCTCGCCCGCCTCAGGGGCGCTTCCGTGAGAGCCGGCGGTTCCTAAGGATGCCGATCGGGCGCCCTGCGAAGATCAAGAACAGCGCGTACATGTTGACCACCGGGACGAGAACGGCCAGCAGTAGCGCAACGAGGAGGAGCCCCGTCGTGAGCACCGATTGGAAGAGGCCCAACTGCCCCTCACAGTCAGGATGCAGCAGGTGTGGACCCCGGAGGATCATCCACTCCATGAGACCCATCGACGCGTTGGTGACCAGAATGGTGCCGATATAAATGCCGTAGATCAGCGGCTCGTCGCCCGGCGAGTTGGACAGCAGATTCGCCGCGAAGGGCAAGAAGACGATGCAGCACAACCAGAACAGGTTCACCCTGACGAGCGCGTAGGTGTAACCGTCGACGAGCTCGAAGACCCGGTGATGAATCAGCCAGAAGCGTCCGATGACGGCGAACGTAATGGCGAATCCGGCGAGCGTAGCGGCGTGGGACTCCAGGACCTCGCGCGCCGGATGGGTGCTGATCTGGTTGGCGACATCGACGAGCGGCAGGATCAGGAGCGTGATGGCAATGGCCACGGTGGCGTCGGAGAAGTACATCAGGCGATCGAGGCCACGGGGGGTCCGTCGCGTCTGGTTCGAGGGACTCGTCTCGACGTCCGTCACGATGTCAATCCTCGGGCCTTGCCCTCGGTGAGCGTTAGTTCTGGGGGGCTCGGATCGCGGGCCGGAGCTCCCTGGGTTCTGAGTCCGGCGAACCGGGCAAGCAGCTCGGAGAACGTGTTCCGGTCGTTCGCGTCCCAGTCCGCAACCCGAGCGTCCATCTTGGCGGCCAGTCGGTTGCGTGTCTTTGCCACGATCTTGTGACCGGCCGCGGTCAGGGTCAGGAGTGTGGCGCGCGCATCCGTTGGATCCTCGACACCGGTCAGCAAGCCGGCGCTGACCAAGCGGCTCGCCCGCCGGCTGACCACTGAGCGGTCCAGTCCGATCTCCACGCCCAGTGCGGCCGCGCTACTGGGGCCGATCCGGTCAACTGCACTCAGCACTGGAAACGTCGCGCTGTCAACGACGCCCCCGAGCTCGTCAGTGACCGGGTCGTAGAACCCCGCTCGAAAACTACGCTTCAGGATCACCCCGAGGGCCTCGGCTATCTCCAGTCCGACTGGTCTGTTCATTGCTCAACGCTAGCGTGCAAGAAGCACGCAGCCCTAGGTGGACCGTCCCTGGGCTCATGGCACTTCCTCATGCCGCTTTCTCGTCCGCAGAACCGGGTGCTTGGGATGTGGCGGGGGTGCATGTTGTGGCGCGTGGGAGCCAGACGGTGGCGAGTGCCCAAGGGCCACGACAGCCGTGCCTGGGGTCGAGGCGCGCATCGCCAGGCCGAACCCAAGGCCGTCGCGAACCAGGGCCGTCTCGGGCAAGGTCGAAGCCCAGGCGCTACTCGTAGTCGGCAGTCGTGGCCGCCGCAGCCCCTCCTACTGGCATCACTAGGTGGTGGTCGGCGAAGGCGGGAACTCGCGCATCTGGCTGTTGACCCGACCAACGATTTGGTGACCGGTCAACCATCGGCCACCGGGGCGCCCGGTCAGCCATCGGGAACTGACACACAATCAGCGGCGATCGAAACCGGCTGTCGGACCGCCAGCTAGTTAGCCGCAAAGGTCCGCAGGGCACATACTGCGTTCATGGATCGTCGGACTTTCATGATGGCGCTGGCGGCAGGAACGGCGGGGGCGTTGAGCGGTTGCGCGTCTCCGACGGCGCAGCCGGGCCGAGTCGAGCAACCATCAATGGCTTCCGTTGGCCCAGGCCCCGCAGTGACACACAACTCCAGCGCTCTACGCATCTCCACTGACGCCTCAGGCCACCGGCTTAGGCTCATCCAGACCGGGCAGCCGGACCTGCCGGTCGTGCCCGGCGGTCCGCCCAGTCACATCACTCACCTGGACGGCTCTGGCAAGAACATAGCGCTTACCATCGACGACGGCATCAGCGCCGAGGTGGTGTCGGCATACATCGACTTCGCCCACGCAACCGGCGTACGGTTCACGTTCTTCGTTACCGGCTCTTACCCTTCATGGACGAAGCACAAGGACAAGCTGCGTCCCCTGGTGGACAGCGGGCAGATCCAGCTGGCGAACCACACCTGGACCCACCCCTTCCTGACAAGGTGCAGTGGCCGCAAGGTCGAGAGCGAGTTGACCCGGTGCGAGGAGTTTCTGAACAACACGTTCGGCGTGACGGGCAAGCCCTTCATCCGCCCGCCGTATGGTGACCGCAACAGATACGTCGACGGTCTCGCCGCTAACCTCGGCTACACCGCAATTACCACGTGGTACGGCACGTTCGGCGACTCCGGGCTTATCACCCAGGCCGTGCTGCTTGACTTGGCCAAGCAATGGCTCCGACCGCAGGCCGTCGTTATCGGACATGCCAACCATTCGACCGTGACCCACCTGTATGGGCCGATCATCGACATCATCCGCAGTCGCCACCTCCAGACAGTCACGCTCGACGACGCCTGGTATGGCGCCAAGGGCCGCGACCGCGCCGTCCGGCCGGCCTTACAGACACCCTGACCCCAAGCTGGCAAGCGTCTGGGTGCTCTTTCGCACCGAAATGGCCCGGAAGCCATGCCGAGTGCTTTTGCCCCCTGGCGGGGCGTGGTTTTGCGGAACGCGCAGAACGACGACCGGCCACCGACGGATGATCGGACGCATCGAAGCCCAGCCTCGGTGTCCGCATGCCGATCGGCAAACGGCACAGCCAGGACCTCGTCGTATGCGTCCGACTCGAGCCGTGCGAGGCGTCAGTCAGCGTTCCGCTACCGGGACGGGTGAGAACTACCGGATCTGCTTGAGAGTCGGGCGTTTCGAACTCCGTAGCCTGGTGCCGGTGTCAGGGCGGGTACGAACGCGATCGAACAACCCTTACGGCCACATCATCGAACTGAGCGGGCTTGTTTCTATTCCCAACGGAAGGTTCGGATGGCGAGGGTGGCGAAGACGAGGGCGTAGGCGGCAAGGACGGCCAGGGGTGCGAGGCTGGGGAAGTTCCCTGCGATGGTGTCGTTGAGGGCTTGGACGGCCGCGCCGGTGGGAGTCTTCTCCACCACGGTGCGCAGCAGGGCGGGCATGAGCGGCAGGGGCCACCAGAGTCCGGAGCAGAATGCCAGGGCGAAGAACAGGATGTTGCCGATGGCGCCTGCGGCTTTGGCGGTGGGTGCGCTGGAGGCGATCAGCAGGCCGAGGGGGAACAGAGCGGCAGCGGTCAGCACGAGGGTGATGATCAAGCCGGGAGCGGAGCCGGGCAGGCGAAGGTGGTAGGCGGTGGCGCCGATGCCGAGGATGAGTGCTATCGCGGCGACTGCAACCGTGGCGTGCACGGTCAGTTGCGCGAGCAACAGCCGCGAGGGCTGCACAGGGGTGACCGCGAGGCGGCGGAGGAATCCGAGTTCCCGGTAGGTGGCCAGCCGTAGCGGCAGCGAGTTGAGGGCGAGCATGCTCAACGTGAACACCATCAAGATCGGCCCGTAGAGGTCCAGCGGGCTGAGCCCACCCAGCGCACCCTGCGCGGTCTGAAACGTCGGGATGCTGCCGAAGATGACGATCAGCAGCACCGGCGCGCCGAGTCCGACGACAAGCCCGGTGGGCTCGCGAACGTTGAGCCTGAACTCGATGCGCACCAGCGAGAGGAACGCTCGCCAGGACGTCGTGGTCACCGTGGACATGCTCACGCCGCACCGCCGGTCGATGCCGGCGGTGAATCTTCGCTGGTCAGCGTCAGGAACGCCTGTTCCAGCGACGAGGACTCGATGCTCACCTGGCGGGCGCGGATGCCCGCCTCGTTCAGCGCGAGGATCACGTCTGTGGCCACCTCGTCGGTACCTGTCAACACGACCCGGTCACCCTGCCGGTGGACCGAGGTCACGTCGGGCAGGCTCGTGAGCAGTCGATCCACGAATGGTCCTGAGGGGCGGAAGGACATGCGCGTCACCCCGCCGCCCTGCTCACGCAACTCGGCCGGGGTCCCGCATGCCACGAGCCGACCGTGGTCGATGACCGCCACCCGGTCGCAGAGCTGCTCGGCCTCCTCCATCGAATGGGTCACCACGACGACGGTCACCCCGCGCCCGCGCACCGACTCGATCAGCGCCCATGTCTGCTGCCGGGCGTGCGGGTCCAAGCCGGTCGTCAGCTCGTCGAGCACCGCGACCTCGGGGTCGCCCACCAAAGCCAGGGCAATGGAGAGACGTTGTTTGAGGCCACCCGAAAGAGCCCGATAGTACGCGTCCGTGTGGGCACCCAGTCCTAGGGACTCCACCAACTCCGGGACATTCACCGAGTGTCGGTAGAAGGACCCGAACAGCTCCAGGACCTCACGGACGCGGATCTTGGCCGGTAACGCGCTCTCCTGCAGTTGGACCCCGACCCGTTGCCGCACCTCGTTCCTGTCAGCCTGCGGGTCCAGACCCAGCACCCGGATCGACCCGCGGTCGGGCACCCGCAACCCGGCGATGCATTCCACGGTTGTGGTCTTGCCCGCCCCGTTCGGCCCCACGACACCGAATATCTCCGAAGGAGCCACACTCAGATCGAGACCATCCACAGCAACCACAGGGCCATACGTCTTGTGCAACCCTCGGACATCGATCACCGGCTCGACCACATCCCCATCATCCTCCCCGGGCCGCACCTCAAGAGGTCCCAACTGCGCGACATCTGAACGCACTCATTTGCTTGTTATGCACGTAATCCTGATGGACATTTGGACCAGTCATGGTGGCTGGCCGAAAAAAATGCGCGCGTTCTGGGTCCAACCTGGACAGGTGCAGGTTGAGGCCACGCACGGCATGCTGCCGGACCCGCATGGACGTGTGGTGGCCGTAGTTGGAGAAGGCCAGGAGCTCGAGATTGGCAAGGGGGAGGGCACCCGCTCACTTCGACAACGGGTGCTGAGGACTCCATCCCGGCATTATGGCCCGGGTCCGCCTATGACCGGAGCGCTGGATACGCCTGGCGCCCTCAGCCTCGCAAACCTCGAACGGTCAGCGGACGCCAGCACGCGGCCTGGCGGATTGTGACCAGTGTCCGCGACGGGATCGTCTGCCGGGTCAGGCCGGCGTCCCGATGCCCCAGTTCTCGATCACGTAGTCCATGTCCTTGTCGCCACGGCCGCTGAGGTTCACGAGGATCGTGCCGGTCTTCATCTCGCGCGCCTTCACAAGCGCGTGGGCCAGGGCGTGTGCGCTTTCCAGTGCCGGGATGATGCCCTCCTTGCGGCTGAGCATGAAGAAGGCATCGCGGCACGCCTCGTCGGAGCTGGTGACGTATTCGACGCGGCCAGCGTCCTTGAGGTAGCTGTGCTCGGGGCCGACGCCGGGGTAGTCGAGGCCGCTGGCGCACGAATAAACGGGGGACGGCTGGCCGTCAGCGTCCTGGAGCAGGTAGCACTTGAAGCCGTGGATGATGCCCTCGCGACCGTAGGTCATCGTCGCAGCGTGGTCGCCGACGGCTGTGCCGCGACCGAGCGGCTCGACGCCGATCAGTTCGACGGGGTCGTCGAGGAACGCGGTGAAGATGCCGATCGCGTTGGAGCCGCCGCCGACGCAGGCCTCGACGACATCGGGGAGGTTGCCGGTCATCTCATCGAACTGCTCGCGCGCCTCAATGCCGACCACGCGCTGGAAGTCGCGCACCATGAGCGGGAAGGGGTGAGGGCCAACGACTGAGCCGATGCAGTAGATCGAGTTCTCGTAGTCGGCCATGTAGGCCTCGAAGGCCGAGTCGACGGCCTCCTTGAGCGTCCTGAGGCCGTGGGTGACTGGCACGACGGTTGCGCCGAGCAGTTGCATGCGGCTGACGTTGGGCGCCTGCTTCTCGATGTCGACCTGGCCCATGTGAATCTCGCACTCGAGGCCGAAGTGAGCCGCGGCGGTTGCCAAGGCGACGCCGTGCTGGCCGGCACCGGTCTCGGCGATGACCTTCTTCTTGCCCAGGTACTTCGCGAGCAGGCCTTCGCCCATGCAGTGGTTCAGTTTGTGGGCCCCAGTGTGGTTCAGGTCCTCACGCTTCAGGTAGATCTGCGCCCCGCCGTTCTCCAGCGACAGGGTGCGCGCGTGGTAGACAGGTGTGGGCCGGCCCTGGAAGTGCTTGCGGAGGTAGCGCAGTTCCGCAATGAAGGCAGCGTCGTTCTCGATCTCGTGGTAGGCCTTCGTGACCTCGGCGAAGGGCCCCTCAAGCTGCGGCGGCAGAAACTGCCCGCCGTACTCCCCGAAGAACCCGTTCTCGTCAGGGACGCTCTTCCGCCTGGACATCTGCCATTTACTGCCTTGTTCAGCCATGTGTCGCCCTCCTGGACTTTGTGCTCGTCGTGCACCCGCGGAGAGTCTATGCACCGGAGCCACGCCGCGACCCGGCGTCTCGCGACTGCTGCTCCCTTG
>PMJN01000378.1:2327-3721 GCA_003157445.1 Micrococcales bacterium | reverse complement strand
GACATAAGGATCTGCATGAGATAGGTCAGGAAGGCCGTCAACGTCCCGATCTGCATCTGCCCGCTGGCAATACGATGCCCACCGACCCACATCACGGCGACGCTGGAGACGTTCATGATGAGCATCACGGTGGGGAACATCAGTGCCATCAGGCGACCCACCCGAACGGACACGTCCATCAAGTCAGTGCTGGCGCCGTCGAAGCGCTCCCTCTCGTGGGTGTCCTTGACGAATGCCCGGATGACGCGAACCCCACCGATCTGCTCGCGCAGGATTCGGTTGAGCAGGTCGATCTTGGCCTGCATCGAGCGAAACAACGGCCGCATCCGCGTGATGATCAGCACGACGCACACCAGCAGGACCGGCACGATCACCAACAGCAGCGACGACAGGACCACGTCCTGGCGCAGGGCCATGATGACGCCGCCGACGCACATGATCGGCGCGGCGATCATCATGGTGAAGGTCAGCAGCACCAACATCTGGACCTGCTGGATGTCGTTGGTGGACCTGGTGATCAGAGACGGGGCGCCGAAGCGGCCGACCTCCTGCGCCGCGAAGGACTCGACCTTGACGAAGACCGACTCGCGCAGGTCCCTGCCCAGCGCCATCGCGGTCCGCGCTCCGAAATAGACGGCCGCAGCAGCGCACAGAATCTGCACCACAGTCACGGCCAGCATCAAGGCGCCGGTGCGCACGATGTACCCAGTGTCCCCAGTAACGACTCCCTGGTCGATGATCTGTGCGTTCAGCCCAGGCAGATACAGGCTTGCGATCGTCTGGATGAGTTGGAAGACAACGATGAGGATGATGGGCTGTCTATAGGGACCTAGGTGCGTGCGCAGAAGCGAGATGAGCACTGAGGTTCAGGCCGCCGATCCGCGAGGCGTGCCGCGGCGTGCGGCCTCTTCGGCGTCCAGGGCGCTCGCCTGTTCGGGCGTCGGCGCACTGCCGCCAAGACGAGCCGGCAGATACTTCAGCTCGTCGCTCGGAACTGCTGGGTAAGCCTCTTGCGCAGCGTGCAGCAGGTCGGTCATCGAGGCCCGCAGCTGCAGGTTGATGTCGTCGGCGTTGTCCTGCCGTCCTGCCACGATCGGCTTGCCCACGCTGAGCGTGATCGGCACATTCGTGCGGCCCAGCCGCTTGGGGTATCCCTTCGTCCACACCCGCTGGGAGCCCCAGATGATCATCGGGAGCACCGGCACGCCGGCGGCCTGAGCCATCCTTACCGAGCCGCTCTTGAAAGCCTTGAGCTCAAACGAGCGGGAGATGGTTGCCTCGGGGAACACCCCGACGACCTCCCCTGCCTTCAGAGCGGTAACCGCCTCCCGGAACGACGCGGCGCCCGCAGCTCGGTCAACCGGGATGTGGTGCATGCCCCGCATCAGCGGACC
>PMJN01000378.1:0-2271 GCA_003157445.1 Micrococcales bacterium | reverse complement strand
GGATCGCCCAAGTCCGGTTAGCAGAGCCACCCGCCGGCCGCACTAGGCTTCCCAAGTGCTCGAACAAATCCAGGCAATTCGCTATGTCACGCCCCTTCGCGAAGGCGGCTCCCTGCCTGGCATCGTCGAAGCCGACGACGATGGCACCTACGTCCTGAAGCTGCGGGGTGCCGGTCAAGGACTCAAGGCGCTGGTAGCCGAGGTCATCGTCGGTGAGATAGGCCGGGCTATCGGCCTGCACGTGCCTGAGATGCGTGCGGTGAGGCTGGATGCACGGATCGCCAAGTACGAGGCGGACGAGGAGGTTCAGGACCTGCTGACAGCCAGTGTCGGACTGAATCTCGGCCTCGACTTCCTTCCAGGGTCCTTCGGTTATGACGGCTCGCAGCCACCTTCGCCCCGGGAGGCTGCGATGATTTTGTGGCTGGACGCGTTCACGGCCAACATCGATCGCACCTGGAGCAACCCGAACCTACTGGTGTGGCACGGCCAGACGTGGGCCATCGACCACGGGGCCGCCCTGTACTTCCATCACGGGTGGCCCAACCGCGGGTCGAACCCAGCCCGGTTTGCCAGCCAGCCTTTCGATGCCAGCAAGCATGTGCTGCTGGCAGTCGCCGATGACCTTGCCCCAATGCATGACGCTCTGGCTGCCATCGTCGCGGTGGCACTCATCAACGACGTGCTCGCCCTTGTCCCTGACGAGTGGCTCGAGCCTACCCAGGACATGTCCGACCCCGAGGCCGTCCGCACGGCGTACCGGCTGAGTCTGCTTGCGCGTCTTGATAATCCGTCCGCATGGCTGCCAAGGAAGGATCCTTCATGACCTCGCCGTTACTGAGCTACCAGTACGTCGTGCTGCGCTGCGTGCCCCGGGTCGACCGCGACGAGTTCATCAACGTCGGTGTCATCATCTACTGCCAGAGCGTCGACTTCCTGGACTGCGCCTTCTGGATCAACTCAGAAAAGCTGAGATCGTTCTCCCCCCACCTCGACCTGGCGTCAGTGGATGCGACGTTGGAAACCGTCCAGGCGATCTGCCGCGGGGAGCCAGCGCCCGGGCGCCCGTGGCTGGACGGACTTGGCCAACGATTCGGCTGGATCGCCGCGCCCCGCAGCACTGTTGTCCAGCCGGGTCCAGTCCACGGCGGCCTGACCAGCGACCCTGCGGTCGAGCTCCAACGGCTACTCGCCCGACTTGTGGGCTGACCAAACCGGGACAATCTGACTAGTCTCCAATACATGAACCTTGACCGCCCCGTGTCCCCGGATCCCTATTCCCTGCTGCCCGCGGTGCCCGCGCTAACGGTGTCAAGCACATCCTTCCAGCACAACGGACGCCTGCCCACCGAACACGTCTTCAACGGCATGGGCCTGAGCGGGGGCAACATCTCACCGCAGCTGTCCTGGTTCGGTGCGCCCGAAGGCACCAAGGGTTTCGCGGTGACCTGCTTCGACCCCGACGCGCCCACCCCATCGGGTTTCTGGCACTGGCTCCTGGTAGGGATCCCCGCTGACGTCACCAGCCTGGACACCGGGGCCGGCACAGCCGGCAGCGCCCCCCAGGGGGCCTTCCACGTGGCCAACGACTTCGGCGAAAAGGAGTATGACGGGGCCGCGCCCCCCGCCGGTGATCACANNGCCAGCGCCGCGGTGACCGCATTCACGATGGTCTTCCACACATTGGCACGCGGAGTGATCTGGGCCACCTACACCGTCTGAAGCCGGACTAGGTCCCGCCGTAGGGCTCCCGTACCCGCCAGGTCTGTCATCCTCAGGAGTGCGCCGGGCGCTGAACGCCACCACTGGTCAGGACAGGACGCTCAGCTGGTCGAGTCACCCGGGTTTGCGATCATCGGGAGCGCGGTCTGCGGGCTGTGGCTCTGCATCGCCCGGCCCCTGTGGAACCAAGCTGTGGCGTCTAGGTGGCTGTGGGGTCGGTGAACGTGCTTGCCGAAGAGGTCACATCAGACCAGGTGGGCGCAAGGCCCAGATGGCCACGGCAACGGACGCGGCCATGTTCAGGGAGTCCACTCCCCCAGCCATCGGGATCTTCACGACCAGATCGGCGCCCTTGATGGCCAACCGGGAGAGCCCGTCGCCCTCGGTTCCAAAGATCATCGCGAGCCGATCGGGCTGGTCGGCCGCAAGGACGTCCAAGCTGATGGCCCCGTCGCCCAGGGCGAAGGCTGCGACGGTGAAACCCTGGTCCCGCAACACCTGCACGCCGCCCGGCCAGCTGTCGATGCGCGTCCACGGCACCTGGAACAC
>PMJN01000534.1 GCA_003157445.1 Micrococcales bacterium | reverse complement strand
CCTGTCAGAGCCTAGGACCCGATGAGATGGCGTTTTCCCAGCCCACCACATCTTCGGGTCCTCTGGATGCCTCGCCCACATAGCGGGCAGACGGGCGGATGAGGCGACCAGTGTTCTTCTGCTCAAGAATGTGGGCGGACCACCCTGCCGTGCGAGCGCAGGTGAACATCGGCGTGAACATCGCTGCGGGCACCTTCGCGAAGTCGAGAAGGACGGCCGCCCAGAACTCGACGTTCGTGGCCAGCACCCGGTCCGGGCGTCGCGCCGCGAGTTCTTCCAGGGCTGCCTGCTCAAGTGCGGCGGCCACCGCGAAGCGTGGTGCGTCCAGCCGCTCGCAGGTGGTTCGCAGGACGCGGGCACGGGGATCCTCCGCGCGATACACGCGGTGACCGAAGCCCATCAGCCGCGCACCCTGGTCGAGCACGCCCTTGACATATGCCGTGGCATCGCCGGTCTGCTCGACGGCTTCGATCATGTGCAGCACCCGCGAGGGTGCGCCTCCGTGCAGTGGACCACTGATGGCGCCCACAGCGCCGGACAGACAGGCCGCGACGTCCGCTCCGGTCGAGGCGATGACGCGCGCCGTGAACGTTGAGGCGTTCATGCCGTGTTCGGCCGCCGACACCCAGTAGGCGTCCACAGCCTCGACGTGGCGGGGGTCGGGCTCGCCACGCCAACGGATCATGAACCGTTCGACGATGGTGTGCGCCTTGTCGACCTCCCGCTGGGGCACCATGGGGCGATTCTGGCCGCGGGCGGACTGGGCGATGAACGACAACGCCATCACGGAGGCCCGGGCGAGATCGTCGCGCACCTGCTCAGTGTCGATGTCGAGCATCGGCCTGAAGCCCCAGACCGGAGCAAGTTGGGCCAGGGCGCTTTGGACGTCGACCCGTACGTCACCGGTGTGGACAGGGAGCGGAAATGGCTCTGCGGGCGGTAGGCCGGGATTGAACCTGTTGTCGACCAGCAAGCCCCACACGTTACCGAAGGACACCCGCCCGACCAGGTCGTTGATGTTGACGCCGCGGTATCGCAGCGCGCCGCCCTCCCTGTCCGGTTCAGCGATCTGCGACTCGAAGGCGATGACTCCCTCGAGGCCTGGCATGAAATCGCGGTCGCTCATCCGTCTACTTTTGCATCATTGGCCGCATTGCGGCTAGAGCCCACGCAGGTTCACCGTCTGTGGCGGATTGCCTTCAGGGGACCGACTTTCGGACGCTGGTCGATCGTGGCCGGATGCGTTTGGTCAGGTCGTAGCCCTGGATCAGCAGCGGCAGGGGTGTGTCCACAGTAGGGTGAGTCGCGATTGGCTCGTCACCGTTGAACACGACCCACACCTGTTGGTCGTCCTTCCACACGGGCATCGCCGAGCCGTCCAGTAGTCCCTGAGCGTGGGCCAGTGCCTGCTTGCGCGCATTGAGCCTGGCGATCTGGCGCTGGGCGAATTCCTTGGCCGGCTCCCTGCCGTGTTTGATCGCCTCGTAGGCCACCGGGCCGTACTTCACACCGAGCTTGATGACCGTGGTCAGTGACTTCTTCGTGCTCGCCATGGGCCCTCTCTTCAAGCGTTCGTGGCATCAATCTAATCTCGTCCAATGAGCGATGCGCTGCGCAGGGAGTACCACGGTGAGGGTCTGACCGAGTCGGACCTGGCGGCCACTCCCTGGGAGCAGGCGCGAGTTTGGGTGGACGACGCGGTCTATCGCTCGGCGGAGCGCGACGACGTGCCTGAGCCGATGGCTATGTCCTTAGCCACGATCGACGCTGCCGGCCGACCGGATGTCCGGACCGTCCTGTTGCGCTTCTTCGACCCGTCCGGCCCGGGCTTCGTGTCAAACCTCCAATCGACCAAGGGCACTCAGATTACTGGTAATCCCGCGGTGGCGGCAGCAATCCTCTGGCCGGCAATGTACCGCGCTATCCGCTTCCGGGGGATCGCTCACCAGCTTGGTCGCGACCAGATTGAGCAGTACTTTCGCGAGCGGCCGTGGGGCTCGCGGATCAGTGCCTGGGCCTCACGGCAGTCGCAGGTCATCGAGGGCCGGTCCCCTCTGGAGGAGGCCTATCAGCGGTACGCCGCCAGGTGGCCCGACCGGGGTCAGCCCACCGATGTCCCCGTCCCTGATTTCTGGGGCGGTTTCCGGATCAGCTGCGACGAGGTCGAGTTCTGGGCAGGGCGGACTAACCGGCTGCACGACCGGCTGGTCTTCGTCCGCATCGGGGATGGCGGGCTCGACGATGCCAGCGCCTGGCGAGTAGAGAGGCGGCAACCGTGAGCGACCTGATGACCACAGCCGAGCTGTCCCTTGCGGAGCGCCGTCTCCTGGCGCTTCCGGGTCTGGAACGAAGTCTGTCGGGCAACCACCCTGTGTCGCCGCCGGACGAACTGCGCAGCATCATCGCCGAGCTCGAGGGCTCCGCAGACGCCTCCGACGTAGCTGACCGAGCATGGGACCGATACGGCGAGGGCGGTCCGGTAGCCGCGCTGGAGAGCCAGGTCGCCGCGCTGCTCGGCAAGCCCGCAGCGGTGATGTTCCCCAGTGGCACCATGGCGCAGCAGTCGACTCTGCGGGTCTGGAGTGATCGGCAGGGCAGCCGGCGCATAGCCATACCGGAGGCGTCGCACCTCCTGCACCATGAGCAGGACGGTCCCAGGTTGCTCAACGACTTCCAGTGGGCGCCGTTGACGACCGGCGGCGTCGTTCCGACCGCCGAGCACCTGGCGGCCATCCCGGGAGCTCTTGGTGCGGCGCTGCTCGAGCTGCCGCTGCGTGACGGTGGCTATATGTTGCCCTCGTGGGAGGAGCTCGACGCATTCTCGCTCGCCTGCAGCGATCGTGACGTGCCACTGCACCTGGACGGCGCACGGTTGTGGGAGTCGGCTCCGCACCTGGGGCACACCCCGGCCGAGATCGCAGCGCTGGCCGACACGGTCTACGTCTCGTTCTACAAAGGGCTGTGCGGGCTGGCCGGCGCAGCCGTTGTCGGAGCAGAAGACGTGATCTCGGAGGTTCGGCTCTGGCGCAGCAGGCACGGCGGCACCTTGCCGACGATGCTGCCCTATGCTGTGTCTGCCTTGCGCGGGCTACGTGAGGAGCTGCCGCGGATGGCGGAGTATCACCAGCGGGCGCTGCAGATGGCAGAGTTATTGGCAGCCAAGGGGTTTCGCACTTTCCCCCGGCAACCGCACTGCAACGCCTTCCGCCTTTTCGTCGAGGCACCAGGGGACGTCATGAGTGAGCGGGTCGTCACCGTCATGGAGAGCGAGCGCCTTGGCGTCACCCCGCCCTGGCGGGACTCGGTGGATGTCCCTGGTTGGTCGTGGACCGAGTTCACGGTGGGTTCGGCAACCATGGAGTGGTCGCCCGAGCGTGCCGTCCATGTGCTTGCTCGGGTCCTGCTCGGCTGATCTAACAGGCCAAGGACCGTCAGGGCGTGTAACAGCCCGCGAGGTCTGGCAGTACCAGGGTGCGTTGGACGGGTCGCACATCCTCGCGGGCTGCGGTGCCTATATGAGATCGCTGTCACGAGACTTCGTCCGGGCCGATTGCCCCTGGAGGCGGTCGGCCGCGGCTGATCTACTGCGCAGCCACCTCACACGTCCGTTGCTTATTCACTCGGACGACCACCTCCTTCCATCTGCACGTTCAACGGTAGGTCTCCCTACGGTCGCTCCGCAATGGTTTGTCCAGGCTTTGGGCAGGCGCCGGCGCGCGAGTTATACGGTGCTGACGACCTCGTCGAAGTCCAGCCGCGGCAGCCGGTCCATCCAGGCGTTGGGGCCGGGCTTGCCGATGTTGATGACGGCCAGGACCTTGTGCTCGCCGCCGGGGAAGAATGCCTCGTTCAGGGCGTCAGTGTCATAGCCGGTCATCGGGCCTGCGGCCAGGCCGGCGGCGCGTACAGCGAGGATGAAATAGGCGACCTGCAGGGTGGCGTTCAGCTCAGCCGTGTTCACGCGCATGGTGTCATCGGCGGCGAACATGTCGCGGGCGCCGGGGAAGTGAGGGAACGTCTTGGGGAAGTTCTCGTGGAAGGCGTGGTCCGCGGCCAGGATGGCGACCAGGGGGGCGGCAGCGGTCTTTATCTTGTTGCCGTCGGCCATGGTCTGCACGAGGCGCTCGCGTGCCTGCTGCGAGCGGACCAGCAGTATGCGCAGGGGCTGGTTGTTCATCGAGGTCGGCGCCCACTTGGCCAGGTCGTAGATCGCCTTGACCTGCTCGTCGCTGACTGGCTCATCAGTGAACTTGTTGGCGGTGCGGGCACTGCGAAACAGCAGGTCTTGGCCATCCCGGGAGAGAGCAAGCTGGCCGGCGAACTCGGTCTCGAAGTCGGTGACGTCAGGGGAGGTACTCTGCACAAGGGCGCTCATATGAAATTGAACCGTCAACTATTTATCATCATTCCAGTCTGTGATGTGATCTAAGTCACGGGGCACCTAGGTCACTGGAGCGGTTGCAAGCAATCGAGCTCACTTCGGGCGAACAACTGTGGCGTCCACGGCAGTCCACACCGCATCGGCCTGGGCGAACAAGCGTCCGTCGGCGGCATACAGACAGGTCCCGCTGTAGTACTTGCGACCGTCCTGTCTGCGAGGCCAGGCCATCACAACATGAGGTTCGCCCACTAATGGGAGCTCTTGGATCGATGCCGTCATGGTCCCGAGCACCAGCTCGCGTCCGGCGATGCCACAGGCCCAGGCACCTGGGCAGTCCAAGGCAGCCCAGACCAGCTCGGGGGCGCTCTCGCGTGGCGTCCAGGCGGCCGCGCGTAGCGTGCTGTGCCCGGCCAGCAGTCCGGTGTGCAGGCAGAGTGCGTCAGAGGGGTCCCGCTTGGTCCCACAGGCGAAGCAGGTAGGGAAGGGATGCGAACGTAGGCCTTCGTAGGCCGGTCCAGCCGCCAGAGCCTGTGCGTAGCTGACCGGCAGCGGGACCTCGGTGGTGTCCAGCGGCTCGGCGGGAAAGGCCTGGGCTACCAGGACCTGGCCGTCCCAGACCTCCACCGTGCCGTCGTCACCGCGGGAGATCGCCATCTCGGTGTCCAGTGGCGGGGGCGTGCGAAGGCGAACCGTGACCGCGCCACCGTCCTGAGCCCCGTCCACGAGTTGGGCTAGGTGACCGCTCGTCCAGCCTCTGTTGCCAGATTCGGGAGCACCACAGAACCGTGTAGGGACGACGAAGGACTCGCTCATGGGCTAACGCTAGCCTCTGGCTCCGAAAGGGTGCGCTGGTGAGCCATCCCGCCATCGGGTCATCAGTGAGAGGGTGGATGTGTGACGGACTTGATTGATACCACCGAGATGTACCTGCGGACGATCTATGAGCTCGAAGAAGAGGGCATCGTCCCGCTGCGAGCCCGCATCGCCGAGCGTCTGGGCCACTCTGGTCCGACCGTTTCTCAGACCGTGGCGAGGATGGAACGGGACGGTTTGCTCTCGCTCGCTGGGGACCGGCACCTCGAGATGTCCGCCGAGGGGCGCCAGAAAGCGGTGCGTGTGATGCGCAAGCACCGGCTGGCCGAACGACTGCTGGTCGACGTCCTGGGCCTTGAGTGGGAGTACGTCCATGATGAGGCGTGCCGGTGGGAGCACGTTGTCAGTGAGCGGGTCGAGCGCAAGATCCTGGCTCTGCTGGGTGAGCATCGGGAAAGTCCCTACGGCAACCCGATCCCGGGCCTGGATGAGCTGGGGGAGCCGCTGAACGAGGACTTCCGCCTAGGGGTGAGCAACCTAGTGCACCTGGTCGATGATGGCGTCAACGTCGCCACGGTGCGCAGGATCGGGGAGCCGGCTCAGGTGGACCCGCAGTCGCTGAGCCTGCTGACCCGGGCTGGTTTGATGCCAGGGCGGCGAGTCCTCATTCGCCGGGAGGGCGTCTGGATCGTTGTCCTGCGCGAGGGTGCCGACGCAGCCACGGAGGTGTCGCTTCCCGAGGACGTGGCCCTGCACGTGTTCGCAGACACCTCGGCCTAGCTCGTCTAGAGGTCATGGACGCGGCTCGCTTCCGGACCGCTGCGATGCGATTCGCCAGGTCGGAAGCCTGGAGGTCGCGCAGGGCGGCGATCGTTAACCTCATCGGTGTGCACTGGTTGGGTGCCAGTCCTGGCAGGCGTTGCGCTTGCATGCGCGCCTTTGGCCACGACTGACTGGCGCGCTCTGCCACGAGGCTGATGGCGTGGCCTTGCCGGATGTCGACGCTGGTCGCGGGGCACGGACTTCGGTGCGACGCCGGTGTCCATCGCGCCCGCCACCGTCGGCTCGGCGTCGTCGTGGAAGTCCCACGGCGAGCACGACGGTGGTCCACAGGGTCATCGGTGATCGGGGGTGGAAACCCTGTCCTTTAGGGCAGGCAGGAAGCCTTGCTTAGTCGGGTCGTTCCTGGTCTGCGATGTAGTCATTGACGATGTGCAGTGGCGGGCCGCCGCATGATCGGGCGAAGTACGACGGGGACCAGGACCTTCACGCATTCCCGCCTGGTTGATCCGGCCGGTGAAGTCCTGCCGCAGTCGCCGCGACCAGACGCCCTTGAGGGAGTTGACGAGGTAGGAGAGTGCCATCTTGGGTGGGTGCTGCACGAGTAGGTGGACATGGTCTTGGGCTTCGTTGAACTCGGCAAGGGTCGTGTCGAAGTCTGCCCATACCTGCGCGATGACTTGTTCGCACGGGTTGAGCATCTGCGTGTTGAGCACGCCACGGCGGTACTTGGCGACGAACACCAAGTGGACGTGGAGGTTGTGCACGACGCTGCGATCACGGCCAGTATTGGGCTCTGGTTCCCACCGGGGTGTCGCAGGCCACAGCCGCGTTGTGGGCCATGAGGTCCCGTCTGTACCCGAGCGCCGCACAGGAAGTGCTCCTGTTGGAGCAGTACGGCCATGCCCTGTACGTGTGGAACCTTGGCCTTGAGCAGCCCCTGATGTGGCGGCGTTGGAAAGGGCCCACTACCGGGTTCAACGCCCAGGTCGCACAGCTGACCGCGTCCTGCGCGTCGGAGCCGTGGCTTGCCTGCGGGTCGCAGACGGTTCAGCAGCAGGCGTTGGGAGACCTCGGCCAGGGGTGGCGAAACGTCTCTGCCGGGACCCATCGGCGCCCGACGTGGCGTGAAGCCGGCGAGCATGAGGGGTTGCGGGTCGTCGGGCTTGCGGGGTTGCGGGTCCGGCAATACAACCGGGCACGCTGCAGCGTGTTGGTCCCCAAGATCGGCTGAGTGCAGTTCAAACGCAGCCGCTCCTTCGCTGGCTGGAAGTCGTACCGCGTCTTGCGCGACTGGGCGGGTTCGACGCGATCCGAGTCGAGAACCTCAACGTCGAAGGTATGACCCGCTCCGGGCGGGGAACGTGCAGAAGCCGGGCAGAAACACCGCACAGAAGACCGACCTCAATCGGGGCATCCTCAACCCGGTTGGGGTCTGCTCGTGACCCCGTCGGAGCAGAAGGCTTGCGCCCAGGTCGAGAAAGTCAACGCTGCGTACGCGGCCCAGACCTGCAACGCCTGCAAGCACATCGCATCGCAGAGTCGCAAGAGCCAAGCGACCTTCGTGTGCGTTTCTTGCGGGCACAGGGCGAACGCGGCCAGAAACACCGCGGCAGGACATGTCGTGACAGCGCGTGCAGACCGCAGAGTCTTGGCTCGGTCTGTGAAGCGTGAACCTCAACCTGCACGGCCCCCAAAGGTCGCATAGCAGTTGGAATCTTGGCCGTTCACGGCCGGGAGGATGTCAAGCTGCCGTGACGGAACTGGTGACCATCATGGCGTGGGCGGAGGCCCAACTGGTTGCTATCGATCTGGGCCTATGACTGCAACGCCTTGGCCTGCGATCTGGACGAGGTCGGGGCCGGCCTGTTCTCGGCGGGTCAAGAAGCCTGTAGCGCATCCTGGGGCAACAACGAAGTCGAGGAATCCCTCCTTCGGCGTGTCCCGCACTGGCCGGAGGTGACCCGATCACGTGGCTATTTGGGTGGTGTTTTGGTCTCCCGCGTCCGAGATGTGACTTGTGGGCTCCGCGTGTGTATGGTCATCGGGCTTCGTCATTTTCGGCGGAGTACTTGATGCGGTTCGCCTAGTCCTGTCACCGCATTCAAGACTCTCAACATCCGCTTGGCAGGAGCGGGGGACCCACAATTGGGGCGTCGAGAGACGCTCCTTGGGGTGAAGTCTTTCGGTGGTTGATCGACCTCCAGTCGATCTGCCGACTGAAGACCGGGTGCAATCTCCCATCCGAACCCGACAGCTGACCTCGTAGGCGTATGGAGAGGTTTCTCACTGTGTCGAGCCACACCACTGGTCGCCATCGCGTACCGAGCCATTTGAGTTCTACCTCGAATCTTTCGTCGGCTCTGTCGCGTAC